>JBHJOU010000621.1:0-7962 GCA_050329355.1 Rivularia sp. (in: cyanobacteria) | reverse complement strand
GTTAGGGTCGAAAATATTCATCGTCACAGTATTACCGTCAGCTTTTTTCAGGTCATAGTTATAATTGAATGCCTGATTTGTTTTGTTGAGTTCGGTAAAGCCCTCTGACTGCTCAAAGTTAACAGTTCCAACCGATCTACCAACAAGAGCTTTCAAAAACAGTTGCTCAGCAGCATAGCTCTTTTCTAATATTGAAACGTCAGGTGCGTCTGTAACTTGGTTAGTGCTACCGGGCTTTGCGAAATATTGAACATCTTCACCAAAAAAGGAAGCTGCTTGAGCAGAAGAAGCGCTGCTACCAATTCCAATCATGGTGACTGTTAAGGAAGTCAAAACCAAACCAATCTCTTTAAACTTCATTTTTTTAATTCCCTTTAAAATACTTTTCTCTCAATCGCTTACCGATGTTTGTTGCCAAACTCAGCGGCGTGTTTTTCTCTTATGTACACACTCTAAACAACCCGAATATGAATTGAAAAGACTACTCCCTCAATCTTTACTGCAAGTTCTTTGAGTCTGTTGTTCAGCAGTATTCTCACGGTTAAAAAGGATTAGAAAGAAGTATATAGCTCCCGGATTGAACTCAATAGTTTTTGGGAGAAATCAATCTTTTGATGATGCTACAGTACTGACTCTGAGTGAAATTTCTGAGGATTAGATGAATTAAAGCAGTAATTAAGTTAGATATTGGCTGTTAAAATCTCAGAAAAATTACGGCTTAAATCACAGAGCGGAAGATTGGTAACATTGTTGAATGTGTAGAACCCTGAATGCTTTACTACAAAGCCTTTTACCTAGTAGTCTTGGTAGAAATAGAAGATTAAAAACGGCTTGATAGTGGAAAAATTGTCAGTTGGTTTATTATATTACTTTACATATGCTTGAGATTTTTATGGGTCAACGAGTGGCTGTTTTTTTAACGCAAAGGAACGAGTACGGTTTGCGCGGAGGGTACTCAGAGGAAGTTATAGAACAAAATAAAGAAAATCAAATCATAAATTCAGTCTCCCTTATCTCTCTATATCAATCTATGAGTCTGTACTTCATCGCTTTATTACCACCGCAGTCAATTCAAGATTACGTTAACGAAGTGAAACAGTATTTTGCGGATAACTACGACAGCAAGCACGCTCAAAAATCTCCACCACACATTACTTTGCAACCTCCATTTGAATGGGATGGGGATAAATTAACTGATTTAGAAGAATGTTTACAGCAGTTTGTTACGGGGAGAGAGTCTATATCAGTTACTCTTAATGGTTATAATGCATTTGCTCCTCGCGTAATATATATTGATGTAGTTCAAACTCCGGAGTTAATGGATTTACAAGCTGATTTAATCGCTGATGTAGAAAAATATTTGGGGATAGTTGACAAACTTGGTAAATCTCGCGGTTTTACTCCTCACATGACAGTTGCTTTTAAGGATTTAAAGGTAAATAATTTTAGAAAAGCATGGATGGATTTTAAAAACCGGGAATTGCATTTTGAGTTTACTGCGAGGAATTTAACCTTGTTAAAGCATGAAAATCAAAGATGGAATGTGATAAAAGAGTTTGATTTTGTATTGTAGATTGCATAATTAACGTGATAATCTTAAGACTGAATTTTCCAAAAAACTACCTTATTTGTATAAACAATACATAAAAATGTGATTTAGAAATCTTTATACTACCACTGCGTAATGCAGTTAAGTTTTCAAAAAAAGATAATTCTCATGGAACCAGAAACAAAGCAAGCTTACCAAGAACAAGTAAAGGCTCAACTCGATAAACTTAATGCTCAAATTGATCAAATGAAAGCACAAGCAGCTGAAGCCAAAGCCGATGCTGAGATTGATTATCATAGCATGGTAGAAGATTTATCTAGTAAACGTGATGCAGTACAAGAGAAGTTAGAGGAAATCGGTAAAGCTTCAGAAGATGCTTGGTTAGATTTAAAAATAGGATTTGAAACTGCTTGGAATGATTTAAATCAAGCTTTCCAAAGTGCTATGGATAAATTCTAGTAATTTTTGATGTTCGCTGAGAAGTCGGGTTTTTGTACTTTAAATATCTGTAACACAAGAGAATTGTTCTAAAAACCCGACTTATTAATTTTTGGTTTGATTCTGTGTTAACTCTTGCTTGATTCGACTACGCTACATACCTCTAGGAGTAATTAAGCTACACAATAATCGAAGGTTTTCCCAATATAGTACAACTTTTAAACTTAGAGACGTAGAGGAAAGAGGTAAAGCGAAAAGTGCAGTTTCCCGATGAAAAACTTTGGCTAAAAGAAAGATCAACCGCATCGGAGGGGTGAATGGTAATTTCATACCGAGATAGGAGTAAAAGCAAAGTATATTTCCGGAACCTTCACAGGAAAAATGTAGTTATGGGAGTAAAAAAGATACAACAGTGGAGAATACCATGACTACTAGCTTTATTGTTCTCGAATCAGGTGTAACTGGATTAAAAGTAACAAGGTTACAACAAGCTTTAAAAGAACTCAATTTATATTTGGGTGCAATTGATGGCATTTTTGGTAGTAAAACAAAAGCAGCAGTAATTAAGTTTCAACAGCTTTACAGTCATCTTTCTAATAATGGAATTGTTGATGTAGAAACTATTTTACAATTGGATGAAGCTGTATGGTTATCACAACGAGAAAACCTCAAAGAAGGTTCTAGAGGTAATGAAGTTGAGTTATTACAAGGTATGTTGGAGTATAGTAATTTTGGCTCGCTGAAAGTAGACGGTATTTTTGCTGCGAAAACCAAAGCCACTATAATCGATTTCCAAAAAGCGAGAGGACTTCAACCTGATGGTATTGTCGGAAAACAAACTTGGAGTTCTTTATATAGTTTAGCTCGGCATGATATACCGACTGAAGATAGAGTTAAAGCTTTCTTTGGTGAGTTAGAGACAGAAACATTGATTAAATTACCACTGAAAAAGGGTGATGAAGGAAGGGATGTTTTGATTGTACAAAAATTCCTCAATTATGTTTCTGGTAGTACAAGTGGTATTCTGGAAGATGGCAATTTCGGACAAGCAACTGAACAAACTGTGAAAAACTTTCAGCAACGTCAAGGTTTAGTGGTTGATGGAGTTGTGGGAATCAAAACTTATCAATTGATGATTTCTGAAGGTTTAAATCAGCAATTAATAGATGAACTTTTAAGTTACCGTTATGGGAAATTATTCAATTTTACTCAAGGAAAAGAATTTGAAGTTGTAGAAGATGCAGCAATCAGAGGTGAAACAGTCATTCACACACTTGAAGTAGCACCAGAACAAAATTTTATGATTGGAATTACTTCTGTAGAAAGTAATGCAGTATTTGAATTAATTCGAGTTGGAGATGGTAAAGTTTATCTAACTGAAGTTAGCAATTTTCAGGTTTTCCTGGAAGCTGGAAAATATTCGATTAATGTAAGTGCAACTCGCGGTAATACTACCTATCAATTAAAGGTAGAGTCGATAGTTGGTTGTTAATAGGAAAAACTTTTCTGTAATCAAGGGAGTAGAAAGTAGGGAATAAGTAACTGGGTGAAATTAAATCTAAAACCTCACCCCTCTCTTAGCCACCCCTCTTCAAGACATCGGAGAGGGGAAGAGGTGAATATAATTCGTAATTCGTAATATCTCCCTTCGGGAGACGCTACGCTAACGTAATTCGTAATTCGTGAGGTTTGATCTTACATTTTTAATTACGCCTAACTACTTAGGGAGTAGGGAACAATTAAGTGTACAGCAAAATTTAAATTTTCAATATTGAGTCCTATATTCGGCAAAAAAGTACTATGAATTATTCTATGAAAAAGTTAGCGATTGCATCTATTTTGATCGCAACTCCATTATTATGGTTGTTGAATAATCAAGTTTTTGCAACTTCTAAAAAAACGGTTTCTCAATCTACTTATTCTCAGAATACTCAACCAAAAGATAAATGGCTGCGAATGAGTCAAAAAGACGAAATCGATCAAATAAAATCGCTCATTGATAGTCGTATGGGTGTCGCTGCTCTCAATCAGTTAGCCTTAGAAGGGTTTATTGGTTTTGATTGTAATCGCAGCTTTTATATTAATGAACCCTATGGTGGTTTTCAAACTTTAATGCGGGTGAAATGTAAAACTCCTAAAGGTGCTTCGACTGCAATTGGTTATGACGAAATTCGAGTTGTTTTCAATCGCTTTGAAAGCAATATTGAGAATTTTAACATTGAAAGAGTTTCCGAAGAAACTGGCTCTGGAAAGATTAAGTTACCCGATTAATTTTTTCTATAGTTAAACTATTTCTCTTGATCAATAAATTGAAATCATTGCACCATTCTTATTGAAACTTCAAGACTGATAACTGATTTGATAATTCACCCGAACAAGTTGTTGTCAATAACGTTTTTGGATTGGCTTCGTTAGTAGTTTCTCAAATAAAAATAGCGGTTCATTGTTTGAATTCTATACCTATTTTGTAGAGACGCGATGTATATAGACGCGATGTATCGCGTCTCTACATGATTATTTGTGAACAAGTTTACCATTTGAACGTTGAACCATGATTTCTCTTAACCGTCGCTTGGCTTGGGGTTCAATTCCAAAAATACGCACGTAGTCGTTGGGATGTTCAACTAAACACGCTTCCAATGTTGCGATCGCGTCTGCCATATCTTCTATTTGATGTCCGGCAAAACTCTTCCATGAACCTGTGTAGAATCGACGCTGGTCTACGTATTCTATACCAATATGATTTCCTGAAGCCAAAATTTCCCGCATTTGTTCTAAAATTTCTAGCTCTACATGGGCTGTAGATATCCCTGGATTATATTGATTAGCATCTTTTAAGGTGCTGTTTTCTCCAAATTGGGAAACTGTATGAGGAGCAGGGAAGGGAGTCACTGTAGTAGTAGGTGGATAACGGAAAGTGGAATCGCTACTTTGTTTGCTCTCATGTTGTGTAGGTGTAGGTGGATAATGGAAAGTTGAATCGTTGTGATGTTGAGTAGTAGGTGGATAATGGAAAGTTGAATCGCTACTTAATTCGTTTTGATGTTGAGTAGTAGCTGGATAACGGAAACTTGAATCGCTACTTTGTTTGCTCTCATATTGAGTAGGTGTAGGTGGATAATGGAAACTCGAATCGCTACTTAATTCGTTGTGATGTTGAGTAGTAGGTGGATAACGGAAAGTTGAATCGCTACTTAGTTCTTTCTGATGTTGAGTAGGTGGATAACGGAAAGTCGAACCGCTATTTTTTTCATTAGGATTTTGAATTATGGTTTCCATGACTGGCAGCTTGGTTTTGTAGTCGATTCCAGCAACCCTTACATAATCTTGATTATGACTAACTAGACATCGTTCCAAATCTCCAATCGCATCAGCCATATCATCTATTTCGTGATTTGAAAACCGTTGCCAATCACCCTTGCTAAAACGGTCTTTATCTGCATATTCTATGCTCAAATGGTTTCCCGATGCCAAAATTTTCTGCATATAGCTGAGTATTTCTGGTCCAACATGGGTTGTTGCAGTTGATGTATCTTTAATCATAGGGTTTGTACCTTGATTTACAGATTGATGAGAAGATGGAAGTTGGGGAATTTTAACTGCTTGTGCTTGTGCTTGATAACTTCCTCTCGCTTGATAAGTTGGGATTGGTTCTCCATCAAAATTGGCAGTTGGTCTGGCATGATAAGTAGATATGGGTTCCCCATCAAAATTGGCAGTTGGTCTGGCTTCATAGACGGGTGTTTGTGCAGCAGTTGGGATAAAATGCTTTTGATGCCTTAATGCACCGCGATTATATTCTTCAACCAACCGCGAATCATCGACCATTTTTTGTTCATCAACCATTAAATTAGCCATCTCCATCAAATCTGATAACCCGAAATTGGGTTTTTTGAATGATGGAACATCATTGCTGTTAACAACCCGTGAAGATACCTTGTCTATTCCAGCATTGTGGATAAACTGCTGAATTTGTTGATCGTAAATTCGCGATCGCAATGCACTATAAAAATCAACAGCAGCAAAGGGGAAATTATCTACCAGTTTTTCGACATCTCGCTGTGATAAACCATCTTCGCTAAAAATTCCCCCCACAATCCCAATTTTGTCATCTCTATTGGGTTCCCAATAAAACTTATCCATCCTTCCATCACGAATCAATGGTGCATACAAAGTAGAAAAATCGTTCCCTGTAACAATAATGGGAACGCGATGCAAAGGAGTAGAATCATAACTACCGGGTAACTGTACATCAGTAGGATTATCGGCAATATTCATCAATGTAGCGTTAACCAATTGGGTATTCACCGTGTACTGAGTACCTTCATCAAAACGTCCAGCACCGGCATCCAAATCGTTAATCATCAACACACACATTTTACCGCGCACCTTGATTAATTCGGCAGTTTCCCGATAGCGCAACCGAATCAAACGTGCTGGATCTCCAGCATCCGGACTTTCTAATTCACCACCAGAAATATGAGTAACCTCAACACCCATTTTTTCAAAAACTAATTCACATTGAAAAGATTTTCCTTCACCCTTACGTCCGTGAATACCCAAAATCACAGGTACTCGTACATTCGGAAGGTCAAGATAATTTTTAGTAATGTGAACGGCAAGTTTATCTTCAAAACGCGGAGAAATATAGTAGCTCATGTAATAAAATCAAAAATTTAACACTATACAACACCATGTTAATTTTTTATGACTACTATTGTTCATGTATTTTTGTGTGGTAAATCCTCTTTCTACTTATAACCCTCATATTTTTATCAGATATATGGATGCAAGTAGAAAACAAATTATCCGAGCATCTTGCCATTACAGTAGGATATATGCTATATACAATGAAGTTTCGGACGTATAGCTCAGTTGGTTAGAGCGCTACGTTGACATCGTAGAGGTCACTGGTTCGAATCCAGTTACGTCCATTTTTTAATCAGTTAACAGTCCTGTCGGGTTTGAGTGGGGGATTGTCACTTGCGACATTATTTGACTGCGTTGACAGATTAAGTTCATATAAATGAAGATAAAACTAATACCGCGCTTACCAGATTTCAAACTCAGCCACTAGATGGTTATGATTTGTTGATTTTAGAGGCTATGGATAAAGCGGGTGTTAAGCAAATAATTACTGATGATGGTGATTATTTGACTGTTCCAGGAATTAGAGTTTTTACAGCTAATGCTGGTGCGATTTCCGCAGCTAAAAAGCAGGGTAAGTGGTTTGTAAGGTAGTGATTTACTTCTTAAATCACGAGGTTGTTTAAGTTTTTAATTTTGTGAGTTTAAACTTTATCGCTGTCTCTCGAATTCGTTCCGTGCAAGCCCTAAGTAATATCAAAAATTGGGATCTGTTAGAGACGTAGTGGAACCCAAACCTTTACCATCTTAACTTTTTCTTATTTATAAAATTCTTGAATCGGAACTTCATTTAACAGAAGTTGGTCTGATAAAACAACTTTGAAAAATTTTGCCTTGATTTTTTTATTCTCAAAAAAAAACGTAAGTGTCAAGAGTGTAAAGAATGAAATATTAATTTTTTTTTCTACGTTAGCATTCACAAATAACTAAATTTCAACAACTAATTATCTTCTTATCGCCATTAAAGTAGTAAGTAGTTGTTAATTATTAATCAATCGTGCAATTATTTATTAAATATTGATATATACTTATGCGATTTTTAACTACGGTTTAGTCATTAACGCGCAAACCAGAGCAATAAAAAATGCAGCATTTTACTTCAGTGTAAAGATAGATAAATAGCTGTATTAAGCTTGTATAGATGCTTTGCAGTTTTATTCTCAATTAGCATTATGAAATTAATAAAAACTTGGAAAAAATGTGGCTAATTTTCACAAATTTGTTAACATCAAATAGCTGCTGTCCGGCGGCATTGCATAAATGCATTTAAACGCTCTTAACAACCTTCGTTAAGTAGATAAAATGTCAATCAGTATGGGATGTCGCGA
>JBHJOU010000957.1:0-2355 GCA_050329355.1 Rivularia sp. (in: cyanobacteria) | reverse complement strand
AATCCGAACATTTTCCATGCAACTTGCACCGAAAAAAAATCAAGCCCAAACTACGCTCCACACCAACAATAAAATTACCCTTGATGTCGAGGGTATGAAATGTGCTGGTTGTGTAAGAGCAGTCGAAAAGCAATTAACTCAATTCCCAGGAGTCAACAATGCCTCTGTGAACCTAGCAACTGGGGTAGCAGTGGTAGACTCAAAAGAATTGACAATAGATGCCGACGCATTAGCTTCGGAATTGACAGCCGCTGGATTTCCCAGTAAGCCCCGCAAATCACCGACACAAACAAATAGCGCTCAAGCTTTAAAAGCAGCTGAAGAAAAAAAGCGCCAAGAAATGCAATCTGCTCGTAGACAGTTGATAATTTCTGTATTGCTGTTGGTGCTTTCCGGAATCGGACACTTGAGCAATCTTGGTGGTTTAAAAGTTCCAGCGCTACATAATATCTGGTTACACTTTGGATTAGCAACAGTAGCGATATTCATCCCAGGTCGTGCTATTTTAATTGATGGTTGGTTGGGTTTGCGACGCAATGCACCCAATATGAACACCTTAGTAGCATTAGGAACTCTAAGTGCATATATTGCCAGTGTCGTCGCCTTAATCTTTCCTCAACTGGGTTGGGAATGTTTCTTCGACGAACCCGTAATGATATTAGGGTTTATCCTCTTGGGGCGTACCCTAGAAAAACAAGCTAGAAACCGCGCTTCGGCTGCATTCCAAGAATTATTATCACTCAAACCCTCAATTGCTCGATTAATAGCCAAAGACAATCAAACCAGGGAAATCATCGAAATTCCCGCAGAACAAGTCAAAATTGGTGAATGGTTACAAGTGCTTCCAGGAGACAAAATTGCCGTTGATGGCGAAATAGTCCAAGGAAAAACAGCCATTGATCAGTCCATGCTTACCGGAGAATCAGCACCAATCCCCAAACAAGTGGGAGACAAAGTAAGCGCGGGAACTATCAACCAGTCGGGAACCATTATTGTTCAGGCAACTCGTACCGGAGACGATACAACTGTAGCCCAAATCGTGAGTTTGGTAGAAACAGCACAAATGCGTAAAGCACCCGTACAAAGATTAGCCGATACTGTAGCCGGTTACTTTACCTACGGTGTTTTAAGTACTGCATTACTAACATTTCTATTTTGGTACTTTATCGGCACTCACATTTGGCACGATATCGCCGCATCAGTGCTTACCCCTTCACATTCAATCCACAGTTATATTCATACCTCAACCCCAATCCATTATTCCCCAATATTAATTAGTTTAAAATTGGCGATCGCCGTAATGGTAGTTGCTTGTCCTTGTGCTTTAGGACTTGCTACACCTACAGCAATTTTAGTCGGAACAGGTATCGGTGCGGAACGAGGTTTATTAATTAAAGGTGGGGATGTTTTAGAAAAGGTTCATCAATTAAAGACGATAATTTTTGATAAAACTGGTACCCTAACTACCGGGTTACCTACCGTCACCGACTGCATTCCCATCCACGAGCAAAGTACTGGTGATTCCTTAATCAAGTTAGCTTCCGCTGTAGAAAGCGGTAGTCAACATCCTTTAGCAAAGGCAATTTTAGATAAAGCAAAAAAACAAGAATTATCCATCCCCCCAGCGACAGATTTTCATACAGAACCGGGATTTGGCGTATCTGCTGTAGTCGAAGGTAGCACTGTACTATTAGGTAGCTGGGAATGGCTGAACTTGAACGGGATTGAAATTAACCAAATCATTCAAAAGCAAATTCAAACCTTAGCCAAAACTGGTAAAACAGTAATTGGTGTCGCAACTGGAGGTGAAATTGCTGGATTGATTGCCGTTCAAGATACCTTAAGAGCAGATGCCATTTCCACAGTAGAGCAACTTCGTTCTCAGGGATTGCGAGTCATCTTACTCAGCGGTGATACTCAAGAAGCCGCCTTGGCTACAGCCCTCGCATTAGGATTAGATGCTGATGATACCATCGCAGGCATTCCTCCCGCAAAAAAAGCAGCAGTCATTGAATCGCTGCAAAATTCTTATCCTCAATCCCTTGTGGCAATGGTTGGAGATGGAATCAACGATGCACCAGCTTTATCAACAGCTGATGTCGGTATTTCCCTACATTCCGGAAGCGATGTAGCAATGGAAACTGCCCAAATCGTACTAATGCGAGATAAATTGCAAGATGTTGTAGAAGCGATCGCCCTGAGTCGAGCTACCTTCAATAAAATTCGTCAAAATTTATTCTGGGCATTTGCATACAATATATTAGGAATTCCTTTGGCTGCGGGTGTATTATTACCGAGCCTCGGCTTTATTCTTAATCCCGGAGGTGCTGCGGCTTTAATGGCTTTTAGTTCCGT
>JBHJOU010000323.1:0-3643 GCA_050329355.1 Rivularia sp. (in: cyanobacteria) | reverse complement strand
ACATATCGCAAACCGAAATAATTTGTCAATCTTTCGGTAATTAAAAGTGGTGCTGTTAAAGCAATATTTACAGCATGATTTTGGAAACCGAACATCTTACCGTGCATATCTGGAGGTGTTTGTTGCTGAATTAATGTTTGCATCGGTACGGCAATTAAGGCTGCACCAAGACCTAATAAAATACTAAGTCCTAAAGCTAAGGGCAAATTATCAATAAATGTAAATACGGCTAACACAAAAGCCATACTTAAAAAGCCTAATAAAGGTAAAGGTTTATGATGGAATTTATCACCCCAATGACCTAAAATACCCGCACCTAAAACCATTCCTACACCTGCTGCTGCCAGGAAAAAGCCGAATTGTTTTTCTTGTAAACCAAATTTTTGGGCCAATCTAATCGATAATGCAACTAAAGCCGCAAAAACACAATATAAAGCAGTCAACTGCACCATTGCGTTCATGATTAAGCGCTTTTTCTTCAAATAACGCAAGCAATCTTTAAATTCTTTTAAAGGGTTAACTTTTTCTCTTTCAACAGTAGACTTCTGTCTTTTTAACTTTACAGGTACCTTAATCAGCGAAGAAATTAGATACAATCCACCGACAATCAACTCTTGTCCGTATTCTTCCCCCAGCCAGCTTTTACCCAAACTTAATAACGGGTCGCCTACCGCAAAGCCTATAATTATAGCACCCATCATAGTACTTGTAAATAAGGCATTAGCAGCCATCAAATTTTCTCCTTTCACCAAAATTGGGATAGAAGCTTGCTCTGCCGGCGCAAAAAATTGCACAATTACCGAATTAGCAAAAGTGATTGCTAACAAAATCAAAAATTCTCTTGGTAAAAATGGAATTGCGATAGTCAAAAGTCCCCGCATTAAATCCGAACCAATCATAATCGGCTTTTTGGGGAAGCGGTCAACAATTATACCTCCAAGGGAACCGAGTAGAATCGCCGGTAAAGTAAACGCTAGGAACAAATCCGCACGTCTACCATCTTCAACTACTCCTACTGCAAGGGGGTACTTTTCGAGCAGTGCAATTGTCAGCACAAAAAAGATTTTGTCTGCTAGCTGGCATATAATTTGTCCTATCCAGACAAGCATGAAATTACGGTTTTTGAGTACCGCACCAAATCCTTTATTCACAGCAGCAGGTTCAGTTGGAAACATTCGTTAAATAGGGGTTAATGACTGCGTTATTCCTCACTCCCGTACAGACGTAGCAATACGCCCCGTCTCTACAATTCCTAACTCCTCACTCCTCACTCCTTCCGGATTAAATTTGTTGATCACGTTTAAATAATATTTTTGATAAATTCGGCTGCTGTCAGGGATATCAAGTTATTTTCGTTCTTTGAATTTACCCAATATCCTTTGACAGTTGACGGCGATCGCCATATTTCTAAGTGTTCTACTGTCGGTTGTGCATAAAAGCTATTATCGCCGCTACCGAGTAAACAAGAACTCCAGTGAGTGAAGTAATCGTGACTCATCCGATAGATAGGAAAATTACCAATCATAGGTACCATCCATCCATCTATAGCAATAAAAGCTTTCACATTACCTCCAATAATCTGCCAAAAATTAGCAGCCGCGATCGCTCCCACAACACCAGCACTAAAGCTGACGAACACAACAGGTGATTCTAGCTCATCTACCAAATTTTCGTGTAAAAACTGCCAAATATGAAATCCCGATAAAGCAGATAAATTATTTGCTGGGTATTGCAGTATATTTACTGAGTCTAGATGGTCTGAGCTATTATAAACTACTTCTAATAAATCTTTAACAAAGCTTTGTGTCAAGCTTGATTCGTGAATACCAGGACAAATAATTACGCTCATCGGTTTTTAGCTAACTGATTGACAAATCAACCGTTTAAATAGTCAATAATATAACTTTGAATCGAAATATACTTAGGAAACAAACATTTACGATTTACTAAACAGCATTATTTTTGATTATCTTTATATTTTATCCAAGCGACGGAAAACGGACAGTCTTCTTTGAGCATCAGAAAATCTAAATAAATTTCTAAATAAATTTTTAAATAATTCTAAATAATCTTAAATATATTTAATATCCCATCCCCTAGCAGGGGATAATTACCTATACTGGAAAAATAAAACGCTGAACAAGCTCGTTGCATTAGAGGAATTAACTGTGGTATCTACACCAGAAAAAGTCGAATACACAAGCTCGCATCTACAAGGACAAAATCGAGTTGCTGTACTACTTATGGGTTACGGTGAAGTAGAAAGTTACGAAGATTTTGCCAATTATAACGAACAAGCTTTGAATTTACTGACAGCAAAGTTTGCACCAGTACCAACCTGGATTTACCCACCTCTAGCAAAAATGCTAGCGTTATTTGACCTCCACGAATGGGGGCATACACATGATAATTTTATTTCACCTCATAACGCCATCTTTGAAAAGCAACGGGCTGGAATTGAACAACAATTACAGGAAAGATGGGGCGATAAAATACAGGTTTTCAAGGCTTTCAACTTCTGCGCTCCTCATCTTCCCCATCAAGTTTTAGCAGAAATACAAAAGCAAGGTTTTGATAAGCTTCTGATTTACCCTTTACTAGTAGTCGATTCTATCTTTACCAGCGGAATCGCTTTAGAGCAAGTTAACAATGCTTTATCAGAAACATCTAATGGTAACGAGCATTGGGTAAAAGCACAGCGTTACATTCCTTCTTTCTACAACGAACCCAGATACGTCAAGTTAATGGCGAAACTTGTAGAAGAAAAGATATCCACCGAATTAGCTAACGCTTATTTGCCCTCGGAAATTGGTATCGTGTTGATGAACCACGGTTGTCCCCATAAAGCGAAGGGATTCACTTCCGGAATTAGCGAATCTCAAATACTTTATGATTTAGTACGCGAAGAATTAATCAACCGTTATCCTTTAATCTCCGTAGGTTGGCTCAATCACGATACACCTTTGATTGAATGGACTCAACCCAACGCAGAGCAAGCAGCTAAAAATTTGATTCAAATTGGTGCAAAAGCATTAATATTTATGCCTATCGGCTTTGCCACCGAAAATCACGAAACTCTCTTGGATGTACATCACATAATTCATAAACTTGAGAAAAAGCATAAAAATCTCAACTGCATTCAAATGGCTTGTGTCAACGACCATCATGAATTTATGATTATGGCTGCCCAATGGGCAAATTCTCATATCCAAGATTTATTGTCAGAAGAAGCAGCAGCAATTAATCCTTCACAAGCTGCTCACCATCACCATCATCATCATTAAAGAGATGGGGTAATGGAGGGATAAGGGGACAAGGGGATGGGGGGACAAGGGGACAAGGGGATAAATTAACCGTCCACTGTCCACTGTCCACTGTCCACTCTCAACTGTTACCAATGCTTCATATTAAATATTTAAATCTTGCATCGCCAGACGGATTTGTTCCATACGTCTGCGATTAACTCCTAAATCGGAGTCTCCGACACGAGATGCAGAACGGATATGAATTACATTTTCATCGGCAGGGAAGTAAAATTCTACATCATCAACGAATTTGAAAATTCTGCTTTTAGAAAGAGCATGAATATAATTATCTGTATTTTCTACAACTTCAGTACGGGGAACAACTGTAAGAACTTTGA
>JBHJOU010000071.1:0-6804 GCA_050329355.1 Rivularia sp. (in: cyanobacteria) | reverse complement strand
TAAATGTGCAGGTAATTCGTTAGAATCTTTACATCCAAAAATGATTCTAGTTAAGAACTTTATTAAATAATTTACTTATTATCGATTTTGCCATTTTCTACTTCCTAATCCCTAATCCCTAATCTCCGATTCTTCAATTTCTTCTACAGATTGATAATTATTAAAAGATGTAGATACTTCCGGTTGAGAAGTAGCATCCAACTGTTGCTGTGTAAATGTTTCATTAGGTAATTCACCTAAATAATTACCAAAAAGTTTTTCATAATTAGAAGCAACAGCTAAAAAAGCTCCACCTAAAATGTAGATTGGTAAAGGTAGAGAAAATTGCTGTATCCAATCAAATAGCTGTGCTAAAGCAAACAACACTACAAAGCAAATAAACCAAATTCTCATGTTTAAATCCATAAAGCAATAGGTAAGCAAAGCGGCAATAGTTATTTGTTGCATGATACTTGATCAATAGCAATTACAACAATGAGAAAACATACGATGGAACAAAAATTAATTTTCGATGTAGCGTCATCATAGTCAAATATTCAAGTAAAAGTGGCAATAGAGAATGCTAATAGATGATTTGTCAAAACTGATGGCGATTCTGAGTAGTAATTTGGGAATTATATAATTACCAGACATTCCATATCTAAATGTAAACGCTGTCAGACGAATGAATTATCCTTCCTCAAAGCATTCAAGTTCCCAATCCGACATCCAGAAGCATAAAAAAGCTTCCAGGATTTTGTCAGGATGGCTTTTTAACCAAGCATCCAGGATAACTAATCGTCTCACTCTGCAAAACAAGATTTGTCTGGGATATATTGTTGCAGTTGGTATGACTTTAGGAGGTACTGGTTTTGGTTTGAGTATGGGTAATTTCTGGGTTGATAGAGTAGAGCAACAAAGGAAAGATATTCGTCAAGAGTTGGAGTTATTGAACAACCTATTAAATACTACTTTAAGTTTGCAATCAATGAGCGAGATTTCTCCTTATTTACGAAAACCCCAGAAGTTTCAACAAACAAAGTCAAGGGTAATTAATAGAATAAGTAGTTTTCAAAATGTATTAGCTAAAGCTAACGCTACTAGTTCAAAATCTTTGCAAGCGTTAATTAAAAAATATGATATTGATTTAAAACAATTTGCTCAAGAGTCCGAAATAACTTTAAAACAGATTGATTCAAATAAATTAAATTTAGAAGAGGTGGAAGCAAAAATTGCAAATTTAGCAGCAAGTAATTCACGCATTAAAATTTTACAATTTCTAGATGAATTACAAGTTTTATCAAAATCGATAGTAACGGAAGAAGAGAAGTTAGAAAATAGCTTGAATCAAGCAAAAATTCTACGAATAATAATTGTAATTTTGAGCCTAATTTTAACTTTAACGATTACTTATTTTATCGCAATTTATAGTAGTCGAATGATTGCTAGACCTATTTTACAAATTACCAGCCTAACTCAAAAAGCTTTAGAAGAGTATAACTATGATATAGAAATACCTGTGACAGGAAATCTAGAAATAGGAAAATTAGAAACTTCTTTAAATCAACTTTTTCAGCGCATCAAAAATCATATTAAACAACAACAAGAAGCGAGTATATCTGCTGATGCTGCTAATTATGCAAAAAGCGAATTTATGGCGAATATTAGTCACGAACTTCGTACACCATTAAATGGCATTTTAGGTTATACCCAAATCATTCAAAATTCTCCTCATCTTTCAAAACAGGAACAACGGGGTATCGAAATTATTCACCGTTGCGCCAAGCATTTATTAATCTTAATTAATGATATTCTTGATTTTTCTCAGATAGAAGCACATAAAGTAAAATTACATCTTAGCGATTTTCATTTCCCTTCATTTTTACAAGGAATTGTCGAAATATGTCGCATTAAAGCCGAAAATAAAGGTTTAAATTTTATTTATTTAACTCCAGAAAATTTACCATCTGGTATTAGTGCTGATAAAAGAAGATTACGACAAATCTTAATTAATTTACTTAATAATGCGATTAAATTTACTGAAAGAGGTTGTGTAACTTTACAGGTAGAAGTCTTAGAAATAAAAAAAGAATCTTTCTCTGAAATAGTTAAATTACTTTTTCATATTGAAGATACTGGTATTGGTATGGAAGCAGAACAATTAAACAAAATATTTTTACCATTTGAGCAATTAGGTACAACTAAAAATAAATCAGAAGGTACAGGAATTGGTTTATCTTTGAGTCAAAAAATAGTAGAAATAATGAATAGTACAATTAAAGTCAACAGCCAGGTAGGTATGGGAAGTATGTTTGAATTTGAAGTAGAATTCCCAATTGCTGAAAATTGGACAGAAACAAGTACTATCACCCGTACTGGGAGAATTGTTGGTTATACAGGTGAAAGAAAGCAAATCTTAATTGTAGATGATAGTTGGGAAAATCGTTCTTTATTTATCAATTTATTATCACCGATTGGATTTGAATTAATCGAAGCAGAAAACGGTAAAGATGGTTTAGAAAAAGCAATCATCTCTCAACCTGATTTAATCATTTCTGATATTAATATGCCAATAATGAATGGATGGCAAATGCTTAAAAAAATTCGCAACCTAGATAATTTGCAGAATACTTTATTCATTGTTTGCTCTGTAAGTACATCCGAACGCGATAGTCAAAAAGCTATTCAAGCAGGAGCAAATTACTTTTTAAATAAACCAGTCAAATCAAAAGAACTTTATCGTACATTAGCAAAGCAATTACAGCTTACATGGGTTTATAGTAATAAGGAAACAACAAAAACAATCAGTTCAAATTCATCTCAAAAAAATCAAATAGTGATTCCGCCGGCTTCAGAGTTAACAATGCTACTGGAATTCGCCAAACAAGGCAAAATCAAGGGTATAAAACATGAATTAGAGCGAATTTCACAACTAGATCAACAGTATCAAGATTTTGTTGATGAATTAGATTCATTTGTCAAATCTTTTAATATTAATAAAATTCGTGAATTTCTTCAAGACAATATAAAATTCTAATTATGTACACTTATTTGTTCAGTTTGCTCCAATAAAATCTATTAATTAATATGTTAAATAATCATTCTCCTAATATGAACTTACCTGACGAAGAATTTGACTCTCATAAAAAGTTAGAAACAATTTTGGTAATTGACGACAGCCCAACTAATCTAGAGATTTTACATGATGTTTTGGGAGGTGCTGGTTTTGAAGTTTTAGTCGAAATGGATGGTATTAGCGGAATTGAACAAGTTGAAAGCAATCCTCCTGATTTGATATTATTAGATGTGATGATGCCGAAAATCGACGGATTTGAAACCTGTCGGAGATTACAAGCAAATCCATCAACAAAACATATTCCGATTATTTTTATTACTGCACTAACAGAAGCAGAAGAAAAAGTCAAAGGGTTGAAATTAGGTGCGGTTGATTATATTACTAAACCATTTGAACAAAATGAAGTTTTAGCCCGGATTAATTTGCATTTGAAATTACGTCAATTAAATATAGAATTAGATAAACAAAAACAAGAGTTAGAAATACGAGTACAAGAGCGAACTTTGGAATTATCTCAAGCTGTAGAAGAATTAAAAAAAACTCAGTTGCAGTTAGTTCAAACTGAGAAAATATCTTCTTTAGGTCAATTAGTTGCTGGTGTTGCTCATGAAGTTAATAATCCGATTGGCTTCATTTCTACTAATTTGCATTATGCTAATCAATACATTGAAGATTTACTTAAATTAGTACAGCTTTTTCAAAAAAGTTGCTCAAATCCAGGAATAGAAGTTGAAGAACAAATAGAAATTATGGATTTGCAGCATATCCAAAAAGATTTACCCAAATTAATGTCTTCTATGAAGTTGGGTACTGATACTATAAAAGGAATTATGCAGTCTTTACGAAACTTTTCTCGTACTGATGGAGAAAACAAAAAGTTTGTTGATATTCATGAAGGAATAGAAGCAACTTTGATGATTTTACAACATCGTCTCAAAGCTTATCCGAAACGTGCCGCAATTCAAGTTATAAAAGATTATAGTATTTTACCTAAAATAAAATGTTATCCAGGACAACTCAATCAAGTATTTATGAATTTGCTCGCAAATGCAATTGAAGTTTTGGAAGAATCAATCATTGATAGCGATAATATGATTACGAATCCTCAAATTCGCATTGCAACTACTATAGATAAACATCAAGTGACAATCAAAATTTCTGATAATGGTAAAGGGATGTCCGAATCAATCCGAAGCGATATTTTTCAAGCTTTTTTTACTACCAAACCAGAAGGAAAAGGTACTGGTTTAGGACTTTCAATTAGTTACCAAATTATTACTGAAAATCACGGGGGAAATTTAGAGTGTATTTCTTCTCCAGGAAAAGGTACTGAGTTTTTAATTCAAATTCCTTTTTAATTGTCTCTGTTAATAAAATATAGAGCCGATTAAATAGTATTTTTAGATTAGTTAGATGAAAATAAATTTATGTTTACCAGATTTTAGTTAAGCGATTTTCTGGAACAATATAGTCAAAATACAGCCAAAAATTATTTATTAATTCAAACTCTTGAACTAAACACCTTAAAATCATATACTTAACTTCTGATACTTTCACAATCTAGCGCACGCATCTGCTAATGACCATTTCAGAACAACCAAGCAAAATTAATTCTACTGAATGGATAACCGACAGCAATGGGAAATTTGCAATATCCATTCGTATCAAAGGGGAAAGACTTTTTCACGAAGTATCACCGTTTCAAACTGTAGAAGTCTTTGATACTCAAGATAGAGGTAAAATGCTGACTATTGACCGCATGGTAATGTGTACTGAAGCGGATGAAGCAGCTTATCATGAAATGATTACCCATATCCCAATGTTGACTCATCCTGGTGTCAAGGATGTGTTGGTAATTGGTGCTGGTGATGGGGGTACAATTCGCGAATTGGTGCGTCATCCAGGAATTGAGCGCATTACAATGGTAGAAATCGATGAAGCGGTAGTGCGTGCTTCTAAACAATTTTTACCAACTATTTCTTCAGCGTTGGAACATCCCAAGTTGAATTTACTCATAGATGACGGGATTAAATTTGTTGAAAATGCCGCCGATAATTCCTATGACTTGATAATAATTGATTCTTCTGACCCCGTAGGTCCATCGGAAGGATTATTTACAAAATCGTTTTATCAAGATGTCTATCGTATTCTTCGTGTTGGTGGAGTGGTAACGGTACAAAGTGAATCCCCAATTTTTCATCAAAAGGCTTTTGTTGATTTAAATCAATGTCTCAAACAAGTTTTTGGGGTTGATTCGGTGCATTGTTATTTAGTGTTTATTCCCATGTATCCTACGGGAATGTGGAGTTTGACTTATTGCTCTAAACAGGGAGTACATCCCGTTGAGAATTTAAATTACGAAAAAGCAATTCAATTTGTCAAAGAACATGATTTACGGTATTACAATCCAGATGTTCATCAAGCTGCATTTGCTTTACCTCAATTTATTCGCAAGATGATTGAAGCATAAAAATATCAAAATGTTGGGTTACGACGCTCGCCTGAGTTTTATTAGTAATAATTAAAGCCTTTGGTGCGTCTAACCCAACCTACTGCTGTTAACTGATTGTTGAATCTTGATTAGAGCTTTTCATAAGCAGCTAAAATAATTCTTTCGGTTTCTTCCCAACCGATACAACCATCTGTTACCGAAACTCCATGTTTTAATTCGGCTAAATTAGGAGGAATTTTTTGATTTCCTTCATTTAGATTAGACTCTAACATCATCCCTACGATAGATGTGTTACCTTCGGTTATTTGCTGTACCACATCTTCTAAAACTCCTGCTTGCAATTTATAGTCTTTATGAGAATTACCGTGACTACAATCAACTACAATTGTTGGCGGTAAATCTGCTTTTTTCAACTGCTCTTCTGTTGCTTTGATATTTTCGCGATCGCAATTGGGTTTACCACCACCGCCACGTAATATGATATGACCGTAATCATTACCCTTAGTTTCAACAATACTCACCTGTCCTTGTTGATTTAACCCCAGAAAATGATGGGAACTTTTTGCTGAATGTAGAGCATTTAAAGCGACTTGTATATTACCATCAGTACCGTTTTTAAAACCCACCGGCATGGAAAGCCCGCTGGACATTTCACGATGGGTTTGTGACTCGGTAGTACGCGCACCAATGGCAGACCAGGCAACTAATTCGCCGATATATTGGGGTATAATCGGATCGAGAGCTTCTGTACCTGCGGGTAATCCTAATGCGTTAATTTTTAACAATAATTCCCGCGCTATTAAGATACCTTTTTCAATCTGGAAAGAGTCATTCATATCCGGGTCATTAATTAAACCTTTCCATCCTACTGTGGTTCTAGGTTTTTCAAAATAAACCCTCATAATTAATAGTAGTTTATCTTCAACTTGCTCTTGCAATTTTTTCAATTTCCGAGCATATTCCAACGCTAATTCTGTATTATGAATCGAGCAAGGACCGATGACGATAAATTTTCTTCTATCACGAAAATCTAGTATATCTTTTAATTCTTGTCTATATTTTAAAACATTTGCTTCTGCTGATGGTGTTAAAGGTAATTTTGATTTAACTTCTTCTGGTGTCAATAGAACGTGATAATTCTCAATGTTAGTGTCAAATAATTTATTACGCATTGGTTATCCTGCCGCGATTCTGCCTTTGCTTTGAATGCTCAATTCATCTATACATTCTATCTGAAAATTTACACCTTAAAAATCAATTATTTGAACTATTCTTTGCAATTGTATGTACTTTTTGT
>JBHJOU010000188.1:0-6707 GCA_050329355.1 Rivularia sp. (in: cyanobacteria) | reverse complement strand
CTGGGGTGTGTCAACAGTTGGTTACACCTGAAGAATATCGCAAAATTGTCCAAAAAGTAGCGATGGTGTTTCAAGGTCGGACTTCTGAATTAATTGATACTTTAACCCAACAGATGCAGCAAGCTGCTGAAGAATTAAATTTTGAAACTGCGGCTCGGATGCGTGACCAAATAACCGGGGTAAAGTCCTTAAATGCCGACCAAAAGGTATCTTTACCCGATGATACTGTTTCCCGTGATGCCATAGCTTTAGCTGCAGACGATAAACACGCTTGTATTCAATTATTTCAGATTCGTGCTGGACAATTAGTCGGAAGATTAGCATTTATCGCGGACTCACAAGCTGAAGCTGGAGCTATTTTGCAACGAGTATTAGAAGAACATTATCAAACTGCTGACTCAGTAGAAATCCCTACAGAAATTTTAGTTCAGCACGATTTACCAGATGCGGAAATTTTAGCTGAGGTGTTGACTCAGCGGAAAAGTAAAAAAGTATCTATCATAACTCCCCAACGTCAACTTAAGGCAGAATTAATTGAAATGGTAGAGCGAAACGCTAGTTATGAATTGCAAAGAGTGCAAAAACTTGGCGATCGCGATCACTTAGCACTACAAGATTTGGCTAGTATTCTGGATTTACCCGATTTACCGCATCGCATCGAAGGTTATGATATTTCCCACATTCAAGGTTCCAATGCGGTAGCTTCCCAGGTAGTATTTATTGATGGTTTACCTGCAAATCAGCACTATCGTCGTTATAAAATTAGAAATCCCAAGGTAACAATCGGTCATTCGGATGACTTTGCTTCCTTAGCTGAAGTTATCGGAAGACGCTTTCGTAAATACGTAGAAGATCCACAATTACAGCGAGTGGGTAATCCTGATTTTCCGGATTTAGTGATGATAGACGGTGGAAAAGGACAACTATCTTCTGTGGTAACAGTTTTACAAGAAATGAACTTATTAGAAGATGTGCGAGTTGTCAGCCTGGCAAAACGACAAGAAGAAATATTCTTACCCGGAGAATCCGTATCCTTAAAAACAGAAGCCGAACAACCGGGAGTCCAGTTATTGCGACGTTTGCGCGATGAAGCACACCGTTTTGCTGTTAGTTTCCATCGTCAACAACGCACCGCCAAACTAAGGCGATCGCGCTTGGATGAAATTCCCGGTTTGGGACACCACCGTCAACAACAACTATTAGCCCATTTTCGTTCCATAGATTATATCCGGTTAGCTACACCCGATCAAATCGCCGAAGTTTCCGGAATTGGTTCGCGTTTAGCACAGGAAATTTATGATTATTTTCATCCCAGTAAAGGTTAAAAAAGGTTAAAGGTTAAAGGTTAAAGGTTAAAGGTTAAAGGTTAAAGGTTAAAGGTCAAAGGTTAAAGGTTAAAGGTTAAAGGTCAAAGGTTAAAGGTCAAAGGTTAAAGGTTAAAGGTTAAGAGTTATTTTACCATTACCAATTACCAATTACCAATTACCAATTACCAATTACCAATTTTATTTTATTGAAGGTAATACTTGTTTTTCAACTAATACACGTCTGTCCATACTAATTTCAGCAACATATTCCCTATTCTCAAATTCATAAAAAACTAACAAAGTTGTGGAATTCTTTTGATGGGAACCTAAAAGCCGATCAATTTGATCAATGACTTCAGTATAATCGCTTCCCGAAACATCAGAAACGGCGATAGTTTTGTTATCTTGTTCATCTAAACGTCCATCATTATTACTATCAGCTTTAACGACTTCATACCACATCCCCGTGATAATTTTATCGTCTCGTCTTTGTAATACTACTTCTTGAGCATTTAAAAACAAAAACTTATTTCCAACAACTAATCGCTGTGCTGATTTATCGTTTGTATTGAAAAATAAATAATTATAGGTTCGTAAAGTGTTTTGATCGTAATAGCTCTGACGAGAATTTTCTTGGGAGTTAATAGGTGCCATTAAATAAGACGTACCTTCAAGTTCCCGAAAACTACCCAAACTCATTTTTATGTTATTATCCTTTTCAGTTTGCTTACTTACCAAATTACTTGTTGTACGCCCGCTTAAAAAATAGCGTCCCATTTCATAGCCTCCATAACCGAAGACTATAAGTACAATTAAACCAACACCCAAAAATAGCCAGCGATTCGCGGATTTCATTTTTAATTTTGATGGAAATATGAAATTCAATCTATTTTACAAATAAATTTATTATTTCATTAATTGTGACACAAATATGTTAAATAAAATAACTGAGCGAATTAATTTTAGGTTTGGGATTTTGGTTTAAAGTCAGATAATTTAGACTATATAAGCCCTTTTACTAAATCCTCAAAATAAAGCGTAAATCCTGACTTATTAGAACTTACGCTATATATTCTATATTTGGCTCAACAACATCAAAAACTATTCACCAAATTGAATTACTATTGGGTATTGGAAGAATCATTAACAGCTTCAAAACCATTAACTCCGAAAGTAAAATCAACATCGGGACTATTAGCATCATCTGTGTTTTGCGATGAGAAAGGAACAACACCAGTGGGAATCAATTTTACATCGTCAAGCAATATTGCAGAATCGACAATAGAATCAGTTAAATCTACAATTCCAAAACCTAAATCGTATGTTCCAGCTTGAGAAATTGCAACTTTAATAGTTTTACTATCGGTTGCTTCTGAAAATCCTTGTACAGATTTATCAGAAAAAGTAGGATCGAATGTATCACCTAGTTCCAAAGCAAAATTGCCCAAAGTTAAGAAAGCTGAATCATTAAAAGTTCCAGAGGGTGTAGCTTCATTGGTAAGAAGACTATAGTCAAACTCTAGAATATCCCCCGCTTGTGCAGTAAATGTTTGTTTGATTCCCGAACCTTCTGTCGCATTTCCATCAAGCAGAGTATCGAGAGAAGCAGATGGTAAATCCAGAAATTGCGATAAATCAGACTCTTCAACTGAACCACCCGCATCGCTAAAACCATTAGTAATTAAAGCTTGGAATTGTCCATCTGTCGGATCAATTCCTATTTCTTGTGTTTCAATGCTGGTATCACCAATTGTTCTCCAATTTTGGAAAGTCCCTCCTTCAAAGGAATTACCCTCAAAACTACCGTTGTTAATAAAACTGTCTATGATTAAAGATTGCTCCTGTGAAGACTCTGTTTGTCTTGTTTCAGATATGTCTTCTTGAGGGGCTGTACTGGTTAAATCAGTTATAGGAGTTGTATTTTGATCTGCCATTTTTCTATTTCCTGTTAAGTTCTACCGGGGTTTCTGACGAAACTATTCACATACTAATTCATCGACTATGATAATTTGATGGATATAAAAAAATCGAATATCAAATATTCATTCATTTTCGTAGTTGTTCAAAGTTAGAGATTATTTTTTATTTTCAGGTTTTTTTCAATACTTCTGCAAAAAACAGTTTTTTGGGCAAGATTTTGGTTTTATCACCATATTTTCATGAACAAAGCGTTTTTATAACTTCACTTGCTTAATTCCTATTTATATAAAGATTTTTAGACAAAATTCAATAATTGAAAAAAAATAATCAAATTTATCATGTTACAGGAGTTATGTTCCTTAAATTTTTTATCATAGAAATTGGTCACACTTTTAATAGTTGATTTTTTGGGATAAATGTTTTAGCAGCTTTTGTCTAATTAAATCATTTCATTAAAGTTGATTTGCTAAATTCTCTGTAAAAAGTATTCATTTAAGCAACATTTAATGAGAAAATATAAAAGCATCTCAGAATTTTTACTGGAGGTATAGAATTATGGGTAAACCAACTGTTTTTATTGATGGTGCAGAAGGTACTACAGGGTTGCAAATTCACTCGCGTTTAAACCACCGCGATGATATTGAAATTATCAGCATACCTCCAGAAAAACGTAAAGATGCTCAAGCGCGATCGCAATTGATCAACTCAGCAGACGTGACGATTCTCTGTTTACCCGACGATGCAGCTCGCGAAGCTGTAAATTTTGTCACTAATCCTCAAGTAAAAATACTCGATGCAAGTTCTGCCCATCGCGTTGCAGATGCTTGGATATACGGTTTTCCCGAATTAGAACAGAACCGCAGAGAAGAAATCAAACACGCGACACGAGTCAGTAATCCTGGATGTTATCCCACAGGGTTTTTAGCCTGTGTACGTCCTTTAATTGCATCTGGTATCATTCCCAAAGATTTCCCCGTGACTATTAACGCAATTTCCGGGTATTCGGGAGGAGGAAAAAAACTAATTGAAGAATATCAAAGCATTTCTCCACAACAAACAGACGCTTATGCTTATGGTATTTATGGTTTAACCTTCGGACACAAACACGTCAAAGAAATGCACAAGCATTCAGGATTGCAATTTCCACCTTTGTTTGTTCCATCTGTAGGAAACTTTGAAAAAGGAATGTTGGTACAAATTCCTCTACCTCTACACGCACTGCAAAATCAACCTAGTGGTGAATTAATTTACAATACCCTTAAAGAATATTATCAAAACGAAAAATACGTTTCTGTTGCGGCTTTGAATGATGATTCATTGCGTAAAGGTAAATTTTTTGATACTCAAGCAGCTAATGATACCAACATGGTGCAAGTATTTGTATTTGCGAATGACAAAACAAAAGAAGCCTTATTAATAGCACGATTGGATAACTTAGGAAAAGGTGCTTCTGGTGCAGCAGTACAGAATTTAAATATTATGCTGGGTTTGGATGAAGATTTAGGGCTGATTTGAATATTTTTACGATTCTTCTCTGTTTGGTATAATTTCCTGTGCGCCATGTATCACAGCAAGTACGTCTATTTGTTCGGGTTTGATGTAATAAATAATTCGGTATGAACCTTCGATAACCTCTCGAATTTGCTCGGTTTCAAACTCAATTACAATTCGACCAGATAAAGGAAAATTCGCAATCTGTTGGGAACGTTTGGTTATGCGATCAATAATCCTATCTGCATACTGAGGTGAGTTTTGAGAAATATAGGTATAAATTGCTGATAGATTCTCTACTGCTGTTTCTGTCCAAAAAACTTTCACTCTGGTAATCCAAATTTTTCCCTAACATCTTGTACCGAAATTAATTTACCAGCGTTACTATCGGCAAGTCCAGCTTCAACTACTTGTCGAACATAAATCTCGTACATCAAGTCATCCCACGTAGAGTCATCGGGCAATTTATCGATCAGCTTTCGAGCTTCTTCTTTTATATTGAGCTTTTCCATAGAAATTCCAAGTAACTTACTTTTTATATTCTAAATAAAAATACTTTTTTTATCTGTATTAAATATTATTTATTCAGTTTCCAGATTTAAAATAATCGAAGAGGCAATAAGTCTTATGTGTCACGGACACTTTTTGCTAAGAGTTATGCGCCAAGCGATCGCGAAAAAACAAACGAAATAACTCGCATCTCAAATTTGCCATTCTACCATACAGACGCACCAACCCCATATTGCACAACTGTCCGGCTTGCACAGCCTCGCAATCTACAGGACTTGATTGGTTAACGATTTCTGTAAACAATGGCAATAAATCGGGATATCGTAGCAGGTTCCACCATTGCTGTTCTAGATGATCTGCATAGATACCTCTGGTACTCACAGAATTTTCTAACAGTTGTTCCAGGGTTATGCTTTGCTGATGTAGATAATAAAAAGCCAACTGCAACCGATAGGGATGTCCTCCCAGAAGGGTAATCAATTGCTCGATTTGTTGTGCTGTCATATCCTCTCCCCAGCGATTGGCTAATTCCTGCACCTGAGCATGGGTAAACTCAGGTAAATTCAACACTAGCCCTGTATTCAAGAGGGATTTATCGATCGAAACAGGCATCTGCATTTCGGTGGAATGAACCGTCACCAGTCGGAGGTTTTGCCAAAGATTGCTTTCTCCTACCCTTGCTTTAGCTCGCTCAGACCAAGTTCGCAAAAGTCGCAGAAATTCACGAGCAATCTCTGGGTAGGCAAAAAGCCGGTTGAGTTCATCAATCGCAATCACCAGGGGACTATTCCTCCTGGGAGAGTCTGCGCGATTCAGGTTAGCTAAAATAACATCCTCAAAGTAGTCAGTGGTGTTCGATTTGCTACCCAAGCTGTTGTTATCAAAAGATGCGATCGCCCTTTGGGCGATCGCATCTGGTAAGTCTAGCTGCTTGCTGACTCTGGCGCAAAACCATTTTAGTAACTGTTCTAGGTTCCGTAAAATCTCACCGTCGGCAAGTTGTAAATTAAGAGAAACAGTTTTATATCCCAAAGTTTTAGCGTAAGCCAGGATGCGCGTCATTAACGAAGTTTTGCCCATTTGCTTGGGAGCGCGGATATTGAGCATAGCACCAGGTTGCTGGATGGCTTCGTAACAAAGGGATTCGACGATAGGACGGTCAATGTAAAAGATTGAATCTAGGGGTATTTGCCCTCCTGGTACGGTTGAAGCACGAAATTGCTGATTGTCTTGCGCTTGTTCCATTCTGTGGGTTTGAGGGGAATTGGTGCGAGAATTGCAAACTGATGCGATGGCACAGATGGTTTCATTCATGGACATTGAGCCAATCTCAGCAATATTGTCTTTATCTTGCTCCAGATAGAGATAATCGTCCTTTAACAACGTTAGATTAAAGGCATTGAAGCAGCATTCCAAGGTTCGCTTATCGACTCCTACTGAAGCATTAAAGACTTTGCTGAGGGTATTGGCAGTTAAATT
>JBHJOU010000855.1:0-2145 GCA_050329355.1 Rivularia sp. (in: cyanobacteria) | reverse complement strand
CAAAAATTGAATATATTCTCCTTTAGATAAAGCAAACCCTCTATTCCTAGCGTAACTTCCACCTTTATTTTTAAGAAGACGTTCCCAACGTATTTTATCTCCATAACTTTTGATGATTTCCATAGATTTATCAGTGGAACAATCATCAATTACAATGATTTCAATATTAGAGTATGTTTGTTTTAAACAACTATCAATAGCTTCTGGAAGCCACCTTTGAGCATTAAAGCTAGGAATAATTACGGAAACAAGTTTTTGCATTTTTTTGATGAACTAAGTACATTAAAATATCGTGACATACACCCATAAATAATCTTGATAAATGTTGATAAATGTAATTGCTATTTTTAGTATGCATCAACATCAATAATTCATTTTATGCCGTCTTTTCGAGAGAAGACTTTTTGAAAATTGTGTAATAAATTGGTCTAATTAATCGCTTGCAGGTATAAACAGGGTTTATTTGCATTGCCCACAAAAAGTTAGAGATTGCAGCAGTTTGTTGATTTAGTGTTTGGCACATCAGAGCTTGTTCGTATACAAAACAAGCGAACATTTGAGGATGTGCTTTGAACAAATTTCTATGCTTATTTATTAAACGTTGGAAACTTTCTTGACGCAGTTGAACATTTCGGGAAACCCTTTCTCCTTCATGAGCTGTCAGCTGATAAGTTACAACGGGTAAACCAATAATCGAACAAGCTGGATTCAGCCGTAAAAAAAGTTCGGAATGTACCCGAGAGCGAAATGTTTCATCCCAGCCACCAATCTGCTCAATTACTTTTTTTTCCACAACCAACGTCTGTTTAGTGTTGTATGAATAGCCTAGTTCAAGTTCTTCTAAAAAGAAATGACTACCTTGTTTACGTAGCTTTGGTGGTATTCGCTTGTGGGATACTTTTCCTTGAGCATCAACGGCTTCTAAGCCAGAAATAACTGCTACTGGACTTTTGGAAGTATTTTCCGATAAAGCCTTTAACGATACACTAGCCATATTGGGAAGAAGTCTATCATCATCATCTAAATAAGTCACCCAACGACTGCAAGCGGCTTTAGTGCCAACATTACGAGCAGCAGCTCCACCGCTAGGTTTTGGAAGTCTAATCATTCTTAGTCTGCTATCTTGAGGTAATTCTGGAGGAACTTGAGAAGCGTCATCAACAACAATTACTTCTAAGTTCTCCATCGTTTGCTCTAAAGCACTTTTTACTGCCCGAATTACAAGTTGAGGACGGTTATGGGTAGGAATGATTATACTTAATAAAGGATTACTCATTTGCAATACACCCGCTTGTTGAATATTGTAGCTAGCAAAAGGTTGTTTTTACTTATTCGAGTCAACTTCATTATTTAATAATTAAATTATCAAAAAATAGATTTTCTTTTCTAATTCAATAAATTAAACTGCATTTACATCTTTTTCTCACCTTTGATGCTCAAATGTCTTCCTTCTATAGGCATAGAATATTAATTATTAATTAATTTATTAATGATCAAATTTGCTGGGGTATGACTTTCAGATTCAACTGTATTATTCGCAATTTATGGGTTGCTCTCACTAGCTAAAACCTGCCATTCCCTTGGTTGATAAAATTGACATCTGCTGGTATTTTTATTTGCTTTGACTGTAAATCGGAAAGATTCTACCATATCATAGGAATACACGCCATTACGAATGTAGATTTTAGCACTATATACGCCGGGAACCATCGAACAATAAGGCATATACATTCGGATTTCGGATTTACCTATAGGAATTACTAATTCTTGATTATCGCTAGCAGTAGTTAGATATAAAACAAGACCTTCTCCTCCAGATAATGCCGTGATTAACATACCTAAGTTGCCACTATTAATATGCTCGTAGGATTTACATTCTACACTTAAATATGCTGGTTCACCAGTTAACAAATTTTCTAAATTATTATCTTGTTCGTCTTTAAAGCATAGCGAAACTATATCTAAACCATTACTTTTTTCTTTGGGTTTAGGTGGTAGAACCATTCTTCCCAAAGCATTTCCTTTACCACTCAAACAAAGGTCTTCTTCATATGTACGAATTACTTTCTCGGTATCTCCAGAAGCAATTAGTTGACCTTTTTTCAAAAAGATAGAAGTTTCACATATATTTAATATGCTATGAGA
>JBHJOU010000168.1:0-27690 GCA_050329355.1 Rivularia sp. (in: cyanobacteria) | reverse complement strand
TGTTTTCAGTTCCCTGCTAGTATAAGTTTACTAATATAGCTTCTGCGTAATAAACGCTTTATATCAAAGCATTAATACTATTATAGATTTATTCAATAGGCAAGAACCTAATTCCGTTACTAGCCCTTAGTTTACTAAAAATTTAAGTTTCCTAAGTCTATTTATTATCAGGGTTATAGGAATTCAATTGCAAGTTTAGAACAATACTCATTGATAAAAATGTTCCCCAAATAAATCTTGTCTTTAAAGATATTTGTTGACACAAGGATAAAAATTAGCTCAAAACTAGCTCAAAAATAGCTTGTGAAGAATATCTAAAGTCGGGAAACTAAAAGTTATTTCATCTTGGTTTTGCATGAAACACAGTTTAGCCCCGACTTTCCGTAAATCTGTAATATAGAGTCCGGCTAATAACTTACTATTAAAAGATAAAACTTCAATCGCGAAGTTTCCACCAATAACGACCAGATTCATTCAACAATTGACAATTGTTAATTGACAATTATCAATTATTTAACTACCTGAGTCCCAACCAGGATAATACCCCTTGATCGGTTAGATATTCAATAGCCACCATAATTACAAAACCAATCATTGCAGCTCTACCATTTAAGCGTTCGGCATATTCGTTAAATCCTAACTTGGGTTCTTCTAGCTTTGGTGTCACGGTTGGTTGCGGCTGTTGTACTGTCATGTAAAATACCTCCTTATAACAAATTGAATTTGCTCACCTAGATTTTGATCTTAGGCATTTAAATACTTTTCACAAAATTTTACTATTTTTTATATAACGTAACAAGGTAGTAACCATGGCTAAAAAGCTGATGTAAACCCAATTTGGACAGCAAGGGGGTATTTAACATGAAAATTGTAATATTTAATTCAGCATGGCTGCTATTTAATTGACAGACTACAGTTAAAGCAATATTAAAGCAGTAAATTAATTTAGGGGCAGTACATGGAAATCGGTGTTCCGAAAGAAACAAAAGATCGAGAGTTTCGAGTTGGGTTGAGTCCTTCGAGCGTTAGAGTTTTGAAGGAAGCGGGTCATAATATATATATCGAGACTCAAGCCGGTGCTGGTGCTGGATTTACAGATGATGATTACACAAGTGCAGGTGCAGAAATTGTTACCACACCCGAAACTGCTTGGAATCGTGAATTAATCGTTAAAGTCAAAGAACCTCTCCAGTCTGAATATAAATTTTTGCAAAAAGGACAGATCATATTTACTTATTTACATTTAGCGGCGGATCGAAAATTAACCGAACATTTAATCGATTGTGGTGTAACGGCGATCGCCTACGAAACTGTAGAACTTCCAGGTGCAAATAAATTACCTTTACTTACTCCTATGAGTATTATAGCTGGTCGTCTAGCGGTGCAGTTTGGTGCTAGATACCTTGAAAGTCAACAAGGTGGTAGGGGGGTACTCTTAGGCGGAGTTCCGGGGGTTAAACCGGGGAAAGTAGTGATTTTAGGTGGTGGTGTTGTCGGTACAGAAGCCGCGAAAATTGCCGTCGGCATGGGTGCTATAGTGCAAATTTTAGATGTTAACGTCGATCGCTTATCTTATTTAGAAACTTTATTTGGTTCTAGAGTTGAACTACTTTATAGTAATTCCGCCCATATTGAACAAGCAGTTCCTCAAGCGGACTTACTTATTGGTGCAGTTTTAGTTTTAGGAAGACGAGCGCCTATATTAGTATCTCGCGAATTGGTCAAAAAAATGCATCCTGGTACGGTAATTGTAGATGTTGCAGTTGACCAAGGTGGCTGTATTGAAACTTTACATCCCACATCTCATACAAATCCAGTATATGAAGAAGAAGGAGTATTACATTATGGTGTACCTAATATGCCGGGTGCTGTACCTTGGACAGCAACTCAAGCATTAAATAATAGTACTTTACCTTATGTGCGGCAGTTAGCAAATGAAGGAGTCAAAGCACTAGTTAATAATCCAGCATTAGCTAAAGGATTAAACGTAGACCATCATAAAATTGTGCATCCGGCTGTACAATCCGTATTTCCGGATTTAGTTTAGTTTATTTCCTCGGAGGGGGGTAATTATTATTGTTGGGATATACCCCTTTGCTCACCCTCCAGATATGGCGATAAACAAGAATACGATTACATAGATATCCACCTGGGATTCAAATCCCAGGCTAATAGCTAAAGTCATCTAAAGATGACTGACTCAATAAAGGTTTTGAGCTAATTTAGGACTTACACCATGCTGAAATTGTGATTGTGAGGTTTATGATTAAATTATCTTTTAAAATTTACTAGCGGGAAATTCATATTGTTGAGTGGGAATTATTTCAACTTGAAAATTCAAAGGTCTATTTAATTCTGTTTGCAAAAATTGATGAACTTCCTTGATATCTTCGTCTGTAATCAAATTAAAAGGTGCAGCTACTTCCATTTGGACAAAAAGTTGTTTTCCTTGTCGTCTTACTTTAATGCTTCTAATATTTGTATCAGCAAAAGTCTGAGTTTTATTATAAAGTAAATAGGAAATTTGGCGGCGAGTTTGTTCTTGAATCAACAATGTTTGTAACGAAAAACTTAAAGGTAAACCCAGAAGAAGTATTCCTGTAATCGAGACTATCAAACCCTGACGTGCTTTTGCTAGAGAGCCGTAACCGTGTGAAAGAAAGACTATTGCACCACTAAAGATAATTCCGGTTAAGTTAGCTAAAAACAGTAAACTAGAACCGATAGTAACCGACTGTGAATTTATTGCCAATCCGATACCAACCACACTCAAAGGTGGAACCAATGCCACCGCGATCGCAACTCCGGGTAATGCATCAGCAATACTGCGTCGGGATTTAGCATAAGCACCAGCAGCACCAGCAGCTAAAGCTACTCCCATATCGAGTAGAGTGGGACTGATTCTTCCGGCAATTTCCGAACCTAAAGTTTTAATTCCGACTCCTTTGGCAATCAAAAATGAGATCCCAACAGTTAATAGGACACCTTTAACTAAGGTAAAACTAGAGCGCTTTAAAAGACGCTGGTTTGCTGCTACCATACTATAGGCGATCGCAATTATCGGTCCCATCAAAGGTGCAACTATCATCGCGCCGATAATGGTTGCTGCACTATTTGCTAAAAGTCCGAGAGTTGCAATTATCCCAGATAGTGAAAGTAAAATATAAAAGCTCATTGAAGGAACTGCACCCCTCCACAAACTGCGATTAAGCCCCGCAATTTGCATCGGTTTCTCAGCTAACCAAGGCCAATCTCCGCTATTGCTTTCCCATAACCATGAAAATTGTTGCTTGCTCCAACCACCAAATTTTTTAATTAGCAGAAGCATTGAGAATTACCTTTATTTGATTAAATATGGGGTGAAAAAGTGAACTATATTACAAATGCAGTTCGTATAAATTTAATCAGATTTTATTCACAACTGCTATCTCACCGAAGATGGAGTTAAAGATTAATCTCAAGTAGTTGTTCTCAGTCGCAAGATAGGCTTTTCAAAAAAATCGACATTGCTAACTCAAAAGTCAACAATGCCGAAATTAAATATATCTTAAATATGTATGGGAAGAAAATTAGAATTTGATTCCCAATTGTCCATTAATCCCACGGCGTGTATTATAACCAGCACCAAGAAAGAAATTGTTGCTAGGGCTAACTTGTACACCACCAGAAACCGCAACTCCTTTACCTTCGGTGTAGTATCCTAACCCAACATAAGGAGAAATCTTTGGTAAAGGAAGAAATTGCAAGATGTCTACACCAACAGCACCATCTTCTCCTACTCCCAATTCCGCACCGTAATTTAAAGCCTTGGCACCTACAGCATAAGTGACATCACCATCTTTAGCACCGACAGATACCCAAGGTTGGGGTATTATCTGAGCATCAGCACGCTGGGGTGCAAATAAAGCGAGTATACCCACAGATGCAATTAATGTTTTACCGATAAATGCTATTTTCACTTACAACTCCTACAATACCTATAAAATAATGGTTTGTTAGTAATTAAGTAACAGTGACGGATTTTACCTTGTTTGGGTGCCAGATGATGTTAAATATTTTAAAGTTTTTGGAGAAAATTACTCTTTTCCTGGTAAATTAACGATTTTAAAAAACCGCTGAGAAAAGAGATAGAGAGAGATGCAGATAGAAGGCTACTTCATATCGTAACCAAATAAATTAACGTTAACTTCTCCCAATTCCAATTTATCTAAACCATATTCAGCCCATCTTCTCTCAACCATTGCGGCTACTTCTGCATCGGATTCCAAGGCATCCCCCCATTCGTGTTCAGTTTCTGGAGGAATTTTGGTTGTTGCGTCAATTCCCATTCTTCCCCCTAAACCCAACTTTTCGCTGGCAAAATCTAAGGTGTCAAAGGGTGTATTCGGTAAAATAAACACATCTCGCGTCGGATCTACTTTGGAGCTTATTGCCCATACAACTTGACGCGGGTCGCGAATGTTTATATCTTTATCTACGACGATGACAAATTTGGTGTAGGTAAACTGTGGTAAGGCACTCCAAAACGCTAAAGCTGCTCTTCGCGCTTGTCCCGGATATGCTTTATCTATAGATATTATTGCCGCTTTGTAACTCAAAGCTTCCATTGGTAGGAAAAAATCCACAATTTCCGAAACCTGCTGTCGTAAAATCGGTGTGTAAATCCGGTTGAGTGCGATCGCCATCATGGCTTCTTCTTTGGGTGGACGGCCGCTAAATGTCGTTAAATACACCGGGTCTTTACGGTGGGTCATGCATTGAAAGCGCACTAAGGGTGAATCTTCCACACCACCATAATATCCCATATGGTCGCCAAAAGGTCCATCTGGCAGTACTTCTCCTGGGGTAATTGTTCCTTCTAAAACAAATTCGGAATCTGCGGGAACTTCTAAATCAACGGTTTTACATTTTGCTAGACTTACTCCGGAACCTCCGTATAAACCCGCAAATAACCACTCGGATAAATCTACAGGAATTGGTGTTGCTGCCGCCATAATAATTAACGGATCTACACCTAAAGCAATTGCTACTTCTAATTTTTTGCCGTTCTCCGCAGCTTTACGTAAATGTCTTGCTCCACCGCGCACGGAGAGCCAATGTACGGTCATGGTATTTTGAGATTGTAGTTGTAAGCGATACACACCTACATTTGGTGTTCCGGTTTCACAATCTTTAGTAATTACCAATCCCAAAGTAATAATTTTACCTGCATCGCCGGGATAGGGACGTATCAAGGGTAATTTATTTAAATCTAAATTATCACCTTGCAGCACAACTTGTTGACAAGCGGGGAAAAAATCTCTTCCGGGTTTAGCTTTAAGAACATCAAATAAAACCTTACCAAAATCGATGGCTTGAGAAATCTTTTTTGGTGGTTTTGGTTGTTGTAACAGCGCTAATTTTTTTCCCAATTCTTCCAATTGTTGGGGATGTGACATATTCATAGCCCAACATATCCTTTCCACAGTTCCCATGAGGTTTACCGCAACGGGAAAATCAGCACCTTTAACATTCTCAAAAATCAAACCGGGACCACCTTTTTGGAGCATCCGGTTAGAAATTTCCGCAATTTCCAAATCTGAGTCAACTTTAGCAGAAATTCGCTGTAATTGTCCCTTTTCTTCCAGAATTTTGATAAATCCCCGTAAATCTCTCGCCATTGTATATATAAATCGTAAAGATATTTGAAGCGTTATTTATATTATCAGCTAAAAGTGGGGAATGGGGAATGGGGAGATGGGGAGACAAGGGGACAAGGGGAAATTTGAATTCTTAACTTCTAACTTCTAACTCCTAACTCCTAACTCCTAACCAATTTACGGAGTTAATTCCTTAATTCTCGATAGAGCATCATTATAATTACTATCTTCACCTGTATTAATAAAAATATCGGCTGCTGCTTGAAAATCTTCAATTGCTTCGGGTACTTTTGCTAAATCTGTACGAAGTAAACCGCGATTATAATAAGCTTGAGCGTATTCGGGATTGAGTTCAATTGCTTTAGAATAATCTGCCATTGCTTGTTTCCATTTTCCTAATTCTAAATGAGCATTACCACGATTATTGTATGCTGTTGGTTGAGTAGAATCTAGTTTAATTGCTTGATTATAATTTTCAATTGCCCCTTCAATATCTTTGATTTTGAAGCGATATAAACCGCGATGAATATAAGCATTGGCATTTTTGGGATTCATTTCTATGGCTTTTTCGTAGTCTTCATAAGCTTGTTTGGGATATCCTAAATCATTGTAAACATCAGCACGGGCAATATAAGCTTCAATGTATTTAGAATCTAATTCAATTACTTTAGTAAAATCTTTTTTTGCGGTTGTTTTTTCGTTGAGTTCATACCTTGTTTTACCGCGTTCGTAATAAGCTTCTATATATTTAGAATTAATTGTAATTGCTTGATCAAAATCTTTGATTGCTTCGAGTTTTTCTCCTATTTTACGGCGAATTATTCCTCGATGTAAGTAAGCTGGAGCAAATTTAGGATTGAGTTGAATTGCTTGATTTAAATCGGCGATGGCTTGACGATTTTCTTTGATTTGAAAACGAGCAAGTCCTCTACCATAATAAGCGTTTGTATATTCGGGATTTATTTGAATTGCTTGATTATAATCTATGATTGCCCCGTTGTATTCTCCCACAGAATAAAGACTAAATCCTCTATCATAATAAGCGTTAGCATCATTAGGATTATTACGAATCGCGGCACTAGAATCTTGTTGAGATTTTTCGTAGTTTCCTAAGCGATAATAAGCATCTCCTCGCGAATTATAAGCGTTTGCATATTCGGGATTGATTTTAATTGCTTGAGAAAATACTTTAATTGCTTGTTGATATTTGGCTTTTTCGTAGTATGTGATTCCTTGTTTATATAATTCTTTGGCATAATTTAAATCCCTTGGTGCAAAGAAATACCATCCTATTCCACTAAGTAATATCAAGCTAGCTATTCCAATAGTTAATTTAGGGCGTTGTGAAATTTTATTTTGAATTTTTTGATATGGATAATTTGACTGTTGTTGATTAATTGCTTTTAAATCATTTAATACTTCTTTAGCCGATTGATAGCGGTTTTGATAATTTAAATGCACCATGTTATTAATAACTTTGGCAAGCTTTGGATTTACTTTATAGCGACGAGGATACCAAATGATTCTTTCTGTGGAAGCGTTTTTCTGGTTTTTTTGTGCGGTTATTTGACTAGCTGGTAAACCTGTTAGTGCTTCAATGGCAATTATGCCTAAAGTATAAATATCACTGTTAAATTGAGGATTTCCATGTACTTGTTCTAGAGGCATATATTCTGAGGAAGCAACGATGTTAGATACTGCTTCTTGAGGCGCACCAAAGTCAGTTAAAATTAATTTATGATCAGATTCTCTACGAATAATATTTGCTGGTTTGAGATTACGATGGATTATTCCACGACTATGTATTAATACTAAAATTTCTAATATTTCTAATAAGAGATTAAGTACTTTTTCTGATTTTAAGGTTTGTCCGGAAAATATTTCTTTATTTAAAGGATTACCGATAATATATTTTCTAATTAGATAAAAGTTTTGATTTTCTTCAAAAAAAAATATTAAGTTCTGAATTCTATCATCTTGTTCTGATAGGTTATCTAAGGGTTTTGCTTCAGTTTCTAATACGTTATAAGATATTTTTAATAGTCTGGGGTCTTTACTTGGTGGCATAAATTGCTTGACTACATATCGCTCGCAATTAGATTCGCAGGTATCTTCACCTAGGTAAGTTCTTCCTCCCAAACTACCATTCAGTAACTCAATTATTCGGTAGCGCTCAAGCATAATATTATTCATGATAGATGACCAAAGTGGTATATAGAACTTTGTCATCTTAAATTAAGCTCCTCAATTAAATAAAGGAAACTGCATTTCATTTATAAACATAAAAATATCAAAATATTGTTAATAAAATATAATTATGTTTGGAAATTCTCAGACCATTTAAATTGATGGATGTAAGATTTTTTAGCTGATTTTCATGAAAATATCTTTGTGATAATTAATCTTGATTAAACTTAAATAAAAGCTTTTCTTAACTAACTGTAGATAGAAGTATTAATACATATTTTGAAAGTTGAATAAACTTAAAAAAAATAAAACAAGTATATTTTTGTATCTTTATTGCAGAATCTTTAATTTTTTCTCTGATATGTGGTGGTAGCAGAATTAAAAAGCCAAAATAGAATATAGAGGCTATAAGCCTGACATCTTAATGTATGGAGCGTGCTATCGGTGGTATTACAGACTGAAAAGGACATCTACGAAGCGAAAACTCAGGAAATTGCTAAGCAATTATTAAGCACAACTGGGGAAAATCGTTCTTTATTCTCGGCTTTGCGCGACCAAATGCGTCCTGATGATAAGCTATTAGCATGGGCGATGAGCAATCCTGGTTTGCGGGTGCAGTTGTTTCGATTTATCGATACTCTTCCGGCTTTAAGAAGTAATTCGGAAATTGCCGCCCATTTACAGGAATACCTCGGTGATGATTCGGTAGAATTGCCTTCAGCGCTCAAGGGAATGTTAAATTTTGCAAATCCCGATTCCATACCGGGACAAGTTGCTGCTACAACTGTTTCTAAAGGTGTGGAAACTTTAGCTCATCGATATATTGCTGGCGAAAATATCAAGCAAGTTTTAAAGAGTATTGAAAGACTGCGTAAAGAAAAGATGGCTTTCACTGTGGATTTATTGGGTGAAGCGGTAATTACGGAAGTGGAAGCGGAATCTTATTTAGAAAGATATATGGAATTGATGTCACACTTAGCAGCAGATGCTAAAAGTTGGAAGAATGTGACTTTAATTGATCAAGCTGATGGGGAAGCTTTACCCAAGGTTCAAGTTTCGGTAAAGTTAACGGCTTTTTATTCCCAGTTTGACCCTTTAGATGATAAAGGTAGTGAGGAGAAGGTAACTAACCATATTCGCACTTTGTTACGTCGTGCTTCTGAGTTGGGTGTTGCGATCCATTTTGATATGGAGCAGTATATCTACAAGGATCTTACCTTTAATATTTTGAAAAAGCTGTTGATGGAAGAGGAGTTTAAACAGCGTACAGATATCGGCATGACAATTCAAGCTTATCTACGAGATAGTGAAGCAGATGCCAAGAGTTTGATTGAATGGGCTAAACAGCGCGGTAATCCAATTACAATTCGTTTAGTAAAAGGTGCTTATTGGGACCAAGAAACTATTACAGCAGAACAAAAACACTGGCAACAACCAGTTTACAATGATAAAGCCGCCACAGATATTAATTTTGAAAAAATTACCCAATTATTGTTAGAAAATCATCAATATATATATGCTGCCATTGGAAGTCATAATATCAGGTCGCAAGCAAGAGCGATCGCCATTGCTCAAAGTTTGAATGTACCCCAGCGCAATTTTGAAATGCAAGTGCTTTACGGTATGGGGGATAAAATTGCTAAAGCTTTGGTTGAACAAGGTTACAGAGTACGGGTTTATTGTCCCTACGGTGAGTTATTACCGGGAATGGCTTATTTAATTCGTCGTTTATTGGAAAATACCGCCAATTCTTCGTTTATTCGACAAAATATGGAAAATCGTCCTATAGAAGAATTAATTTCACCTCCGGTTTTGAAGGGGGGAGAGAGGGAAGAGGGGGTAGAATTTTCTTCGGAAGCTTCTTCGATTACTTCTTTCAATCCTGCTGCTGACAGTGATTATGCGATGGAAGAATTAAGGCTCAAATCTCAAATTGCTTTGCAAGATGTAAAATCACAGCTTGGTAAAACTTATTTACCTTTAATTAATGGAGAGTACGTAGAAACGGGCGAGAAAGTTGATTCGGTTAACCCTTCTAATTATTCTCAAGTTGTGGGTAAAGTTGGTTTAATTAATATTGCACAAGCCCAAACCGCAATGCAATCAGCGAAAGAAGCATTTAAAACTTGGCGTAAAACCACAGCAAAACAACGCGCTGAGATAATCCGCAAAGCTGGAGATATAATAGAAAATCGCCGCGCCGAATTATCCGCTTGGATTGTTTTAGAAGTTGGTAAACCCGTGCGGGAAGCTGATGCTGAGGTGAGTGAAGCCATAGATTTTTGTCGCTATTATGCAGCAGAAATGGAACGGTTAGATAAAGGTTACAATTACGACGTAGCTGGGGAAAATAATCGTTATATTTACCAACCACGGGGAATTGCAGTAGTGATTTCACCTTGGAACTTTCCCTTTGCGATCGCAACTGGTATGACGGTTGCTGCTTTGGTGACAGGAAATTGCACTTTACTCAAACCTGCGGAAACTTCTGCGGTAATTGCAGCGAAAATTACGGAGGTTTTAGTGGAAGCAGGAATACCGAAGGGTGTGTTTCAATATGTCCCCGGTAAGGGTTCTGTTGTCGGCTCTTATTTGGTAAATCATCTTGATACTCATGTCATCGCTTTTACAGGTTCTCAGGAAGTAGGCTGTAAAATTTACGCAGATGCAGCAGTGTTAAAACCCGGTCAAAAGCACATGAAACGGGTAATTGCTGAGATGGGAGGCAAAAATGGAATTATCATTGATGAAAGTGCCGATTTAGACCAAGCTGTTGTCGGTGTAGTACAGTCAGCATTTGGTTATAGTGGACAAAAATGTTCGGCTTGTTCGCGAGTAATTGTTGTCGAAAGCGTTTATGATAGTTTTATCAAACGGTTTGTAGAAGCAACCAAATCCCTGAATATCGGAGAAACAGAATTACCACAGACTCAAGTAGGACCTGTAATTGATCACAAATCTCAATCCAGAATCAAAGAATATATCGAAAAAGGGAAAGCAGAAGCAGAAGTTGTATTAGAAATGTCTGCACCTGTTAACGGATATTTTATCGGTCCGGTAATATTTACTAATGTCCCAGCAGATGGGATAATTGCTCAACAGGAAATATTTGGTCCTGTAGTAGCGGTAATTAAAGCCAAAGATTTTCAACAAGCCTTAGAAATTGCTAACGGAACCAATTATGCTTTAACTGGAGGACTTTATTCGCGAACACCTTCCCACATTGAACAAGCTCAAGTTGAGTTTGAAGTTGGAAACTTGTATATCAATCGTACCATCACCGGCGCAATTGTTTCCCGACAACCCTTCGGCGGTTTCAAACTTTCCGGAGTTGGTTCCAAAGCCGGAGGTCCCGATTATCTCTTACAATTTTTAGAACCCCGTACTATAACCGAAAATATTCAGCGTCAAGGTTTCGCTCCCATTGAAGGAACGGAATAAGGTTAAAGGTTAGAGGTTAAAGGTTAGAGGTTAGAGGTTAAAGGTTAAAGTTGTAATAACTCCTAACTCCTAACTCCTAACTCCTAACTCCTAACTATAATTCTGGTAAGTGAACAGTAGATAATTTAATGACTGAAATAACTGTAAAAGTAGTTGATTGGGAAGAATGGACAGTGATTGAGATAATTAGAAGAAAGGTATTTCAGGAGGAACAAAAAGTAGAAGTAGAATTAGATTTTGATGGTAAAGATAAAGTTTGTCCGCAGTTGATTGCTTATTTAAATAAAGAAGCAGTTGGTACTGCAAGAATTCGATATTTAGATGAAAAAACGGCTAAAATTGAAAGATTAGCAGTTTTATATAAAGCAAGGGGAAAGGGTATTGGTAAGAAAATTATGCAAAAAGCTTTGGAAGTTATAGCAAATGAAAATATACCCCAAGTTACGATTAACGCTCAAGAATATATTAAAAATTTACATCAGCAATTAGGTTTTGAACAAGTTGGTGAAGTTTTTCAAGAAGCGGGAATCCCTCATGTAAAAATGGTAAAAAGGTTAAAGGTTAAAGGTTAAAGGTCAAAGGTTAAAGGTCAAAGGTGTAATAATTATTAATAACTGTCCACTGTCAACTGTCAACTGTCAACTGTCAATCAATTTCATAAAATATAATAACTCAAAATTTGATAAACCTCATCTACAGCATTATCTCTTTTAAATTGAAATTCTCTTGGTAAATCATCACCAGAAATCCAAACTTTAATTTCAGCATCCAAGTCTAAATTACCAGCAGTTTCCTTACTAAAATATTTAATTGACTTATAGGGAATTGATAAAAATTCAGTTTTTTTACCCGTCATTCCTTGTTTATCAATCAAAATAATTCTTTTATTAGTAAAAACTATCAAATCTCGGATTAATTTAAATGCCTTATGTATATTTTCTCCTTCAATCATTAAAGAACTAAGTTCCTTTTGTAATTTCTCCACATTAACTTCGGATGCATTACCCATAAATTGATTGAAAATGTCCATATTCTCACCTGTGATAAATAAAAAAAACTAGAGTTTGTTTAGTACTTAGTATGCACAAATAATTGAGAAAATGCCAAGTCTATAAATATCTAACTGTGAAAAAAATCACATTTTATCTGTCAAAATCATCAGATTAGCAGAATATTGTCCGGATTTACCTTCTACGGGTTTAATTCTCATTATCCCTTCCCAAGTAACATCTTCTTTACTTTTTAATGTCCATGTACTTAAATTAATTTGAGCATCCTTAGCATCAGCTGTTTTTGTCCACCCAGCTTGTTGCATCTGATTGATATAATGTTGGTTTAATTGTTCAAGATTTAGCTGAGATTCTAGGGTGGCTATAGAATTGGACATCTCTGAACTAAAAGTTCGCATTGGGTTAGGAATAACTTTTGTATTTTCTGGTGGCTTTAATGATGGAACTTCTACAATATCAAGTGGTGAACCTCCACTTAAGTATCTACAAAAATAATTATTTTTATCAGTACTTAAGCCAATACTCACTGCACTGGAAGTATTTTCTGACTGGCTAATACTAAGATTTATTGATGGCCCTTTTTCTGATTTACAATAACCAATATTCTGATTTGACTGGTTTGCTGTTGTTGCAAAAGCTTGCTGTGGAGAAGGTTGTTTCTGTTGTTTCCATCCTTTAGAGGTTAATTGACTTTGATAAAAAGATTCTACTTGGGTAGCAGGTTGAGGTATATCTAATTCTATCTGATAGTTATCTTTACCCCGTTGAATACTTCCTACAACTTGAGTATTAGCAGGTTGTGGTATCTCTACTGGTAAATTACCTGGTAGCTTCCCGATTAAAAGTTCTTTTTCTACTCCCATAAAATCAGGTATATTTAATCGGAGCAGTCTTTCTACAACCCTTCGGGGAATCATTTCATCATCATTTGGAGTTTCTGCAACTGCTGTAGGAGTCGGAAGTAAGATTGTTGATTTTAGTATCAATAACAGTGCAAATAATTTTAGCGAGTGTAATTGATTCATATTTCGATACAAAATCCTAAGACTATATATTTATCTCAGGCTTTAGCCCCAAATTTTTGGTGATGTTATCCAACTTTTTACAAAACTTAATAATTTAATCTTGATAAACCTGCATTGTTTTGAGATATCCCCAAGCTCCATTCCATCTAGCTGCATAAAACCTGACATACCTTGCTTTTACGGAAGGAAATTTTAAAGTCTGTGGTTTACCTACCGCAGTAGGAATCATTGTACTACCAGCCACTTTGCGCCAATTCTGAGCATCATTACTCACTTCTATCCAGCTTTGGGCAGATGCTCCATATTTACTATCCCATCCCCAATGAGCAATGACTCGACTGATTTCAAAGGTATTACCCAAATCTACATACATCCATGCTCCTGTTGACTCGGAGGTACCCCAAGCTGTATCTACACGATTATCTACTGCTGATTCTGGAGTAGCGTTTTGCCAATACCCACTCGCTTTAACAGGTTTGTTGCGAGCTAAGTCTGATGAATCAGTTGGAAGTTGAATTGTTTCTTGTACTGTAGGTGTATTCAACTTTGATGTGTCAGTTACTTGCTTATCTTGTTTATTTCTTTTAATTTGTTTGTTTCGATGCTCTGATAATTCATTTTGAGTAAAATCACATATATGCTTTTGAGAATTACTGACATCAGGATTGTTTTTTAAATAATCATCCAACCAATCACAACCTTTAAGCATTAGTTCATCTAAATCTAAGCTTTGCCAAGTGACTGTATGGTCAAAATTTTTAAAAACTATGAATTTACCATTAGGATTAAAACCGAGATGATTAATATTTTTGCTTTTAAAAGTTTGTAACTCTTTACCGGAGCGACTCCATATTTTGACAGTTCCAGGAATATCTCTTATTTGAGCATCTATTGAGGCAATTTTTCTACCATCGGGGCTGAATGATATGCTTCTAGCCATAGTATTATGTCCTTTAAAAGTTTGCAGTTTTCTATTTCTAAAATTCCAAAGTTTTACAGTATTATCTTGGCAAGCAAAAGCAATTGTGTTTCCATCTGGACTAAAACTATCTCTCTCAAGAGGAGAGCGACAACCTGGAAAATTAGTGAATAAATTACCATCAAGGTTGTAAAAATTTAAAATATGGTTAGATTGAGAATCTTTATTCAGTAAAATAAGTTTTTTCCCGTCTGGGCTAAAAGTAACTTGAAAAATTTTTTGATTTTTGGCAGCGGATAAAGTATTTAATAAAGTACCATTATTTTTCCAGATTTGAACTAATTCATTGTTACCATTATCGGCAATTAAAGCAAACATTTTACCATCGGGGCTAAAAGTAACGTTTCCTAATTCACCGTTATATCCTCTGATAATTTTTAACGGTAATTTTTCATTAGTATTCCAAAGTTTTACTGTATGGTCATTACTATTGGATATTAATAATTTACTATCAGGACTAAAAGTTAAAGATAGCACTTGATTTTCATTATTTAAAGTTTCAATCAAACGACCATTTTGAATATTTATTTTAGTTATTGTACCGTTTATATTGGCATATGCTAAGGTCTTACCGTCGGGACTGATACTTACTCCAGTAATAATATCAACATCTTGATGACTTCTAAAGTTATTGATTGAAGAACCATCGACTCTGAATAGTTGTACTGTTTTATCATCTTTATTGCTGATAGCAGCCATTATTTTTCCATCTTGACTGAATGCCGGATTGTAAGCTTCTACCGTTTCAGATTTTCTACCTTCTATATGCCAAAGTTTAATTTTTCCATTAATATCTGCTGAAGCTAAAATTTGACTATCCGGACTAAAACTCTTACTAACTACTGTATTTCCGTGTCCTTCAAGAGTTATAAATTCTTTACTTTTTATCTTCCAAAGATTTACTGAGTTGGTACCGCTTGTAACTGCTAACCATTCACCATTCGGACTAAAAATTACGCTGTTTTCTGCTCCGCTAGTAACAGCGGATGGTTTGAATGTATCAATGTTTTTACCATTAATTTCCCAGAGTTTTACAGTACCCATACTTAGGGAAGCAATTGTCTTTCCATCGGGGCTAAAACTAATACTTTGAATTTGATTTATAGAACCATCTTCATTGATAATAGTTCCGATCAAACTACCATCAATACTCCAAATTTTGATAATATTTTTATCATCTTTAATTGAAGCTGAAGCTATCATTTGACCGTTGGTACTAATACTGATCGATGTTATATTACTCTCCGGATTTTTAATTTGTTTCAGCAACCGACCATCAAGACTCCAAATTTTAATTATTCCCATAGAATTAAACGATGCAAGCATTTTTCCTTGGGAACTAAAACTTACGTGATTAAAAAAATCACCGTCTTCATTGAGTATTTGACTCACACTTCCGTCAAGATTTACAAGTCTGAGAAATCCATCTTTGAGTAATGCTAAAATATTACCTTCTGGGGCAAAAAAAACTTTATCAGCACCACCTATATTACTAATATTTTGTATTTCTCTACCATCAAGATTCCAAAGTTTAAAAGCTTCCCGATTTACTGATGCCAAAATTTTTCCATCGGGACTAAAACTAACGCTTTGTCCACTTTGTAAACGATTGCGTTCTTTGACTCCGTAAATAGCTTGTTGCAATGCGAAAATAACTTGCATTTGAGTATCATCGCTTACTCCAAATGACTGCTTTAACTTTTTCCCAGCCCCGATACTTTCTATCAATGCTTCAAATTCTTGATTGGAAACAAATAATGCTTGAGAATTTCGACTAATATTACTGATTTCCCCATCAATCCTGCGAATTTCACTAATAAAGGCAAAAGTTGAAACCAAAATCAAACCACCAATTAATCCCGAAATAGTTAACTGTCGTCTGCGTTTTTGTTGCCTTCTTTGTTTATCTCTTCGAGAAACACTAGCGCTAATGAAATTTTGCTCTATGCAAGTAAGTTCATCCCTTCGTTGCTTATACCAATCTAGGGCGATCGCTAATTGAGTACCTTGCAATAATGCTTCTGAATCATAGTTTTTACTTTCCCATTCGCGCACATCGGCTTTTAATCTTTCTTGCCAAATCCGAAATTCACGATTAATTTCGATCCATAATCGCAAAGTTCCCCATTCTCGAATCAATGCTTCGTGGATAATTTCCACTGTTTTATGTTGATTGCTTTTATCCCATCCAGTTATTACCAAACGCTTATCAGCCAATAATTTAACCAAATTCCAATTACTTGCTCCCACTTCCGTGGAAGTAGCGACTCGTTTAGTATCTTCTGTATCTTTCCCTGGACTAATTAACTGAATAAATATCCGTTCTGTTTGTTCTTTTTGAGCTATCGACAAGGAATCTAATACCGAATCTGCATACTTAGCTAAAGCTTTTTCTAATCCACCAATTTCCTGATAAGCTTGATGGGTAAGATACCATTGCTCGTGTTTATCCCAAAGCAGCGACAAGGTAAACTCTAATAAAGGTAAACGTCCTGGTTTTTTACCTAAATCATCAATTAATTTAGCTGTTAATCCAGATTCTAATTCGACTTTCATTTTATGTGCTGGCTTTTCTATGGCTGCATATAACTCTTGTGAATTCATGGGAGCCAGATTATGAATTCCTGCTGATTGTAGAGCATCACTGAAGGGACGATAAGACAAAGCATGTCCGTAGAAATCAGCCCTAAGTGTTAATACCAGGGTAAATCTCGGAGCAAATTTTACTGCATACAATAATGTATCTAGAAAGGGTTGACGGTATTCTTCCGGAGCAAGAGTATAAAGTTCTTCAAATTGATCTGCAATTAATACAAAACGTTGTGACGATAAGCAATTAACAATACTATCGATAAGTTTACCGAATTCTTTTTGATCATTATGCAAATCTATCCCTAATTCTAATTGTTTAAACCTATTTTCTAACCCTTTCCTTGATAAGGAGAGGTTGTGCATTTTAACGGGTGAGGTTGTTGCCAAACACTGACAATAATCACTCAATGCTACAGCCAAAGCATCAAAAGGATTTTTTCCTGGACGAAACGATAAAATTTCTACATGAGAAATATTCCTTAACTGAGGAAGCAACCCGGCAAAAACCACCGAAGACTTCCCACTTCCAGAAGCACCAATTACCGGAACTAATGCTTGATGATTTACAGCTTTAACTAAATCTCGAATAAAATCATCCCTACCAAAAAAGAAATCCTGATCCGACTCTGAAAATGCGGATAAACCCTGATAAGGAGAGTGAATAAGTTTACCATTGAGTCCTCCCAAATCTTCCCAAGTTGGAGGTGTATCTCTAGTATTCTGACAGATAATTGGTAACCACTTCACCCCCGGTAATTTCTTTTCCTTATTATCCGCAAGTTCGACAAGCTGAATTCTTGCATCTCGCACCGAAGTAAATAAAGATTTACCATTCGCATAAGAACTGAGAAAATACTCCAGAAACCTTTGAGCAATTTTATCGGCTACTGGTTCACGCCAAACTATAATTAATGGTAAATTCAAATCTGCTAATTGTTGCGCTAAACCCAAACCATCGCAAGAATTAAAAAATGCTATTTTTAAACCTTTTTTGATTGCTTCGCGAAAAGTATTTCTAATTTCTTCTAAATTTAAACTTTCTTGTTGATTAATTTGCAAAAAACCAACTTTACCATCTTCCTCGCTATAACTATGACCGCTATAAAATAGAATATCGCAGGGTTCGTGCCATAATTTAATCAAATCCGGACGTTTTGGTTGCGACAGAACGATTAATTCTGCTCCTTGTTGGCTTAAATTTCCAATTAATTCTTGATCAACTTTAAGATTAATTCCTTCACTTTCACCAAATATACTAGTAATTCTAACTCTTCTAAATATCTCCTGATTTTCAATTTTATTGTTTACATTTGATTCATACTCATTCAAACATAATGCAGCTTCTAAATAATCAACTTGAGAAAAATAATCCCATTCTCCCCAAGGTAGTCGATACAATATATCTTTTGTACATTGGGATTCTATATGTTGAGCATAAATAATAAATATAACTTCTGAATCGGCATCTAATTTAATTATTGATTCTAGTTTTGAGCGAACACCCGATAACCATTGATTTAATTTACTCCGTAATTCTACGGCGATTTTTTCGCATTCTTGATAGCACTCTGGATAGGAAAAACTAATGAATTTTTTCACTTTTATACGCACTATTTTGGGATTAGCGAGCTTAATATAGTTATCTTTCCATTTTTGATATAAAACAGGAATGGACGGGGCTGGAGGCAGTTTAATCTCTATTTTTGGTGATTTTTCTGCATAACTGACCACAAGTGACATTTTTTGTTGAAGACCAAATCCACGTTCAAAATCACCATCACTAAATTTCAAGCTGATTTTTACATGCATCTGTATACCCTTATAGTTACTAAGTGTGTATTTACTAAGTAAGCTCCTTATTTAAGATAGTATACCCATCAATTTTTAGTCTTCCTGGTTTGTAAAAATAATTATTTATAAAACAAAATATAATATATTATAAAATTCACGCAAGCCCTCTTGAAAACAGAGAACTTGCGTAAATTCAACGTAAATTCAAATTATATTCGGTAAATCCGATGACTAATTAAAACAGAACAATATCGGATTGGGTTGAGAAATCAATCGGCACATTCTCAATAGTAGCAAATAAGATTCCATCGAAGAACAAATTACCGTTGTAATTGTCGTAGAAAAAATCATTAGTAGAGCTAGTACCAAAGCCGAATTGAGAAACTTCGATTTTATCCCCTTCTTGCCAATAAAAATCAGCTATCACATCAACGCCACTGTAGGGAGAATCGAAAGCAAATGTATCAGCACCAAATCCACCATAAAGATAGTCATTTCCAACTTCACCAATCAGATAATCATTCCCATCGAACCCGAATAAATCATCATCACCAAATCCACCATAAAGATAGTCGTCACCACCGGAACCATCTATATAGTCATTACCACTGTTACCAAAGATGTCATCATTGCCACCATAACCATAAGCAACTAAATCATTAGAATTATTGTGTTCGTAGTAGTCATTACCTTCTGTTCCGTAATAGTATTCAGTAGCCATATTAAAATCCTCTCTTGTTGATAATTAGTGTTTCAGCAAATTTATTTGGAGTTTTACTCCTATGCCGCTCGAAAATTATCTATTTCTATGAAACCTCTTTGCTCTGCGCTAAGAGCGTCTAGTAAGAGTTTTTTTCGGTTTTAACGGGGTAAGAGGTTTCTAGCATCTTAGAGAAGCCTTTTCAGTTCGCAAATGGTAGAGTTTTGATCATTGATCTGTGGGTGGTACGGGAGTCTTTGATAAACTCCATTTTTGGTCTGTCTGTGAATTATTATCACGATTACGTCCAGACAGTTCGCAATCAAAAAGTTGTAATGGTGCAGCATTATTTGTTCCGGGTGCGCCAGCTACGTCAATACATCTACCAGACAATTTATTTTTGATAAATCCATCACTCGTAATCGTCCATTTTTGGTCTGTCTCTGAATTATTATCACGATTGCGCTCAGACAGTTCGCAATCAAAAAGCTGCAATTTTGTCGCATTATCCTTTCCAGGAGCCCCAGCTACGTCAATACATTTACCAGATAAAGTATTCTTGATAAATCCATCACCCGTAATTACCCATTTATGGTCAGTTTCAGAATTATTGTCGCGATTGCGCCCAGAAAATTCGCAATCAAAAAGTTGTAATGGTGCAGCATTTCCTGTTCCTGGTGCGCCAGCTACATCTATACATTTACCCGAAAATTTGTTAACAATAAAACTTCCCGATTTATTTTCTGCATCGCTTGGCTGTCCATCAATAATAAAATAGAATCCAAGACCTAAAGAACTAAGCAACAAACTGAACAATACTTTTGCAGTAAGTTTAATTGCAAATATCCTTTGTAAATTAGCTGTCATTTGTATTACCTCAAGTAAGTTGTATTTCTGTTTCACAAGCAATTCCCTGACAAACGAGGAGTTACGATATTTAGGATAAGCTGTGATGGAATCAATCCAGCTGGCTTAACACCCTAATTTATTAGTAAAAATTGCTGCTTCATCATTTGTCATTTCATATTGTGAAAACTGTGGAGAACCAGCAGATACCCAAGCATAAATACCCCAAATGTAGCTAAAAGTTGAGCGCACCCAATTAACGTAGCTAGCATAGTCATTTGCCCGTTTACTGCGGTCACCTTTGTAATGTCGTAACTCTATGCCATATTCTGTAAAACGCTGTACTTTATTGGCAAATCGGGTGTGAACATATTCCGCTTGATTTTTAGTGTTGTTTTTGAGATCATTTAGATTAATTCCATAAGCGTGTAATGCCATATTGTCATAATTATTATTAATTACTGACTCGTATCGATTCCAGTAGTTGTTCCACTCCTCGGAGCCAGCAGGAGTATTACCGCTAGGACCAGGAAAACCTAACCAAACTTTTTTACTTTGGTCTGACTGGGCGCGGATTTGTGTTGCGAGATCGGCCATATAGTTAGGGTCTAATCCCGGATACTCAACATCAAGTTCATTGAGAACAATAAAATTATTTATGCCAATACCCTGACACCAGCCAATAAATTCTGCCCATTCGTTTGCTACAAGCTTATCGGCTGGTGGTAAATCTTTAGGTGAACCTGTTGGATAGTAAAGTCGCACGATAATCCTTTCTTCTACAGGTGCTGATGCACATTTCATTTGCGTACTGAGCCAATAGATGTAGTCTTTACCCACAGTGTGTAGGGTTGTGACCGATCCAAAACCCGCACCAGCATTAACAGATGTAGTTTCGGCTGGAACAATTCCAGTGTGCCAATGTAAGCCATTTAATGCCTGTTTTGTTTGTGCCTTTGCTGGATTAGCATTAAAGTCAAGTGTCAAGGGTAAACTTCCAACTCCAACTGCTGTTACTCCTATGCCAAAACCACCTATAGTCTTGAGAATTTTTCTTCTTGAAACATAATCGGACATAACAATTTGACTTCCCTTATTGATTGTGGTTAAACCTGTGGATATATTGCTTTCAAACTGTTTCAGAGTTGAATAAAGCTCGTAAAACAGATCATTATTTGCCCTTTATTGAATACGGAGGCAGAAATTAAAGCTGTTGTAATAGTCTTGGTCAGTAATTTAATCATGATTGATGTCAAAAAATTGGGCTAAGTGTTTGAAAAAAGATAACGGCGTCCCAAGAGTTAACGCACCTCCTATATTTCTCTCAGGCTCTAATCCAAAATTTTTGGTGAGATTATCTGATCTTGTTACAAAACTTCACAATTAGGTAAGAAAATCCTCAAAATTAGTTTTGAACTATGTGGTATTACAAACTAAGAATATTCAATACCATCGGCAGTGAAAATAGATAATCAATAAGCCGAAATTGTTAAATGGTTTTATGTATATTTAATGGTTGCTTAATAATTCTTGCCAGCAAATTGTAGAAAGATATAGTTCTTTATCTTTATGGATGAACAACTCAAACAACTAATTGAGTCAATACGTAAACACCCTGATGGAAGTCGCGAGCGACGCAAAGCCATGCAGCGCTTGCTCATCAAACTTCAACAATTACCAGGATTATTAAAATCGTCTCATCCAGGATATCCAGATGCTTTAAATAAAACTTGGGAGTGGGTAAGCCAAAATATTTGTACTACTTTTGAACAGCGTACTCCTTCAATTGAAGATAGTTTACTAAAATGGATTAATGGATATCTCAAGTGGCGAATTCAAGATTTATATTACCAACAAACCTGGGAATATATTAGTCTAGATGTACCAGTAGGTAATGATGAAACAAGAACAACTCTTGTTGACTATTTGTCAGAAACAGGTTTCAATATTCCTAGACTTAGCGGTCTTGATGGTTACATTGAAAATTTACAACAGCAGAAGCAAGAAAGGTTGGGTTTAGCTATAGAAGCATATATTATTAAAGACCCCAAAAAAAGATTACAAAATTGCTATCCCCGTACAAATCCTGAGTGTGATTGTCATTTACTTAGCCAAAGAAGATTTTTGAAGGAGCCTCCAGATACCTTTGAAGAAATAGCCCGCGAATTAAACATGAAAAGAGAGCAAGTAACTAATCATTGGTACGGTAGATGTAAACCATTGCTACAAGAAATTGTTCAAGATTTAAAAATTCCAGAAAATGAAGATTTATGAATACTACTGAAATACCCTTATTTGTTTCACTTGGTAAAGAAGCTCATAACCTAGCGAGTCAATTAGCCGTTGAACAATCTACACTCCAAAAAGGTAAACAAGTATATTTAAATACTTTAGCTGTTTATGCGGTTCATACTTACCTGAAGTGGTTAGAAATAGAAACCGATTTAAGTTATCGTGAGATTTTGCAATCAAGTCTTGCATCTGCATTCGACGCTAAACAATTAGTTATCCCTGATATTGGCAAGTTAGAATGTCACCCTATACTTCCAGAGCAAACAAATTTAACGCTATACCCAGAAATTAATCAGGACTTAATTGGTTTTGTAGCCATAAAATTAGATGAATATCTAAATAAAGCCGAATTATTAGGATTTGTTCCTCTACTTGAAGTTTGTAAATTTCCGGAAAAAATAGCAATTGCGAATCTTCAGCCTCTTGATAATTTATTAGACTGGATTCCCGATATTTTTGATCATGTAACTGTGCCAAATCTGAACATTACCCCAGTAAATTTAAGTCGTTGGCTCGATAATGTATTTGATGCAGGTTGGTTATGCGTGGAAGATTTATTATCTTTTCCAGCAGATAATTTAGCTTTCGGTACTAGAAGTAACCATTCGTCAAATAATCAAGGAAATTCAGAAGAAGGAAGTGTTAGTCGAGGAAAAATAATTGATTTGGGAGTAAAATTAGCAAATCATCCATTTGCCTTAATAGTAACTCTTGCCTCAGCAAATCAAGATGAAGAAATAGATATTTGTTTACGTGTTTATCCAACTAGCAATCAAATGTATCTCCCACAAAATTTACAATTGAGGGTGTTAGATGAAACTGGTAATTCCTGTGTAGAAATGTCTGCTAGAGAAGAAGAAAATTGGATGAGATTAGAATTTACTGGCAAGCTAGGAGAACGTTTTCAGATTAAATTGACTTTAGGAGATACAAGTATTACTGAAGAATTTATAATTTGAAATAGATTAATTGGCGGTTGAAACTACCAAATTTGGAGACTTCCCAAATGTTCAATTCTTAGGGCATTAACGCTAAAGCTGACGCACTACAATATATTTATCAAAACTTGGGATACTTCCCCAAATTTTAACTTTTATCTTTTGACTTTTTAACTATAACAACTTACTTTGTCTGAAAAATATTCTGCACCATTTTTTTATCAATACTCGCGGCTGCTTTATCCAATTCTGTAATTTCTCCAGCATCTAAATTCCAACCCAAAGCACCAATATTCTCCCGTGCTTGTTGAGGATTTTTAGCTCCAGGAATGGGAATTGTACCTTTACAAATACACCAATTTATTGCGACTTGTGACATAGTTTTATTTCTAGATTCTGCAATTTCTCGCAAACATTGTAATAACGATTTTGCACCAGGAATTAATTGTTTAAATAAAATATTTCTAATACCTTTAGGATATTGGCTTTTATCGGTATATTTTCCTGTTAAAATTCCTAAACATAAAGGGCTATAAGCAATTAATTTAATTCCCAATTCGTCGCAAACGGACTTTACTCCCAACTCCGTTACAGGATAAGTTGATAATAAAGAATACTGTACTTGTAAACTTGTAATAGATATTCCTCTTTCCGCAAATCTTTTATGTACCTTTCTCAATCTTTTTGAACCATAATTTGATAAACCCACCCCCTTCACTAAACCTTGTTCATATAAATCTGCAAGCCCATCCAATAAAGCCCATTCTTGTAAAGGAAAATAATTCGCTGTTGACCAATGCATTTGTACTAAATCGACATTTCTACCCAAACGTCTTGCAGAAGCTTTACCAGCAGAAACCATTGCACTTCTAGTTAATCTCCAAGGATAAGCAGCAAGTTTAGTCGCAATGCAGATATCTTCCTTATTTATACCTTGATATTCTTGAGTAAAAATTCCTAATAACTTCTCACTTTGTCCGTTTAACTTTCCCGTACCGTAAGAATCTCCAGTATCAAATAAAGTTACACCATTTTCAACACAAAGATTGAAACAAGATTGTAAATCATCATCCATACTTTGATTGTAACCCCAAAGCACCTGATTACCCCATGCCCAAGTTCCGCAACCCATCTGAGGAAGAAACAATGTTTGATTATACATATCACCCAAAATAGTAGATGTCCTAACCTTATTATTGATTAAAAGAGTCAAGATTGTTGGCGGATAAACGTAAATTTAAATTTAAATTTAAATTATTTATTTGTATACTTGCCTAAGACTTAAAAGAGAATAAATTCACCTCTACCTTGTAAAACTTTCATGTAAAGTGATATTGCTGCTTCAATTTCTATCTCTTAAGGTTAGATTGATTTGTAGATAACTGTTTTTCAATCATCTGAATTTCTTTAAGATAACTTCGTTTATTTAAGTGTTTTGATTTCAAAACATCAGATATATGGGAAATATAATCAACTGCATTACTGAAACTGTTTGATTCCCGTAATGCTCGATAAAACTCACGAATTTCAGGAGGTGAAGGTTCAACAAATGTCCGTAATTCTGTAATATCAAGTCTACGATTAAATTCGTTGACAATATCGTGCCATTGATGAAGCTGCCAGAATAAATCCCTATATTTGCTTTCGGCGAAAACACCAGATGCAATAGCTGTTTCTGTCACTGACATGATCAATCGCGGGTACACCACTGGATGCTCTATACTTTCTATATTTAGATGAAATCTAGAATCTAACAAAATTGCTTTATTCTTTTGAAATTCACGATATAAACCGAGTAAAAGTATTTTCCTTTCTTCTTTCACAGATGCCCATCTTTCCGCAAAAATACCCGTCAGCGTCGCTAGTAAACCAATAGCCGTTAATGCTGGTTCAAAAATATTATCTTTTTTTGAGTCTACAAGAAACCAGATAATAGCTAAAATTAATCCGCTAACTAAAGAGCAGAAAGTTATTAAACTAACAAGGTTTTTCATATTTGTGTACCAAGAAGTAAAATTACGATTCAATTACTAAAATATGATGTTATTTGTTAAATATTAATTAATGATTCCATACTGAATTTGCTAGTGAAGAATTCTTCTCATCATCCCTAACAGTACTCTTGGAAGCAAGTAGAATTAAATCCATACCAAATCTACTGCTATTATCCGGTTCTGAAAGTGTATTTAATCTATCAATAATCGATAATTTACTTTGCGATATAACTTTATCAATACCAGAACGAGTATATTTTCTAGTTAAATATAAGCGAATAGTATCTTGTTCGGCAAAATTAATTATTGATCTATCAAGCAGCATCACTTTATCTGGATTTCCAGTTGTGTTACGATAAATAGCTTTTAATAAAATTGCTTTATCTGGCTTTTCGATAGAACTTTCAAAGAAAACGCTATTTAAATCAATATCTAAATCTGTATGTTGAAGTAAAGAACTAGTCACGAATTCTTTAAACGATTTACTATTATCATACTCATTAACCGCATCTTGTAAAGCTTGATGATTTAAATCTTTAGTTGCAGCTACTTCGATCAAAAATTTATCTTCAGAACGCATTAGTTTTGATAGAATTTGCAAAACTTCAGTATCATTCTCAAAATTAGCAAGTGTATTTCCTAAAAGAGAAAATAATACAGGATTATCTCCCACAACTCTATCAAGTAGCTTTTGTAAATCATTTATACTCTTAGAACTTGAAAAATCTATTTGTATTGGTAGAATTTGACTACCCTTTAATGATAATCCTTTGGCAACTCCTTGAACACCTAACCTTAGCATTTCCGAACTCATATCAACTGGAAAATACAGTAAGTTGGGATTAATGTTAAGAAAAAACCGCAAAATACTTCTATCCTTCATTCCCGTACCTACACCTAAACTGACATAGTGATATTTCTTATCCTCCAATTTTGACTTAATTTTACACCACCGATTTTCAAAAGAATCAATACCCTCCTTCATAACCACGTACAATGGATCATTGCAAGCATAAGCCCAAGCAATTGTCGGAGTTATTCCCCAATATGCAAAACCAGATGGAATCTGCTTTTCATCACCCGTTTTAGAAAATCCTTTTCTTAAATGCTTGGTGAGTTCGGTTAATTTCTTTGATTGATCTTCTCCTCCTACAAAGCAAAGAGTCCACCCCAAAACTCCTTCGTTGAGAGAATCTTCCAAGAGTTCTTCAAAATTAAACTTTACCATACTATGTTTTGTTCCTGGCTGCAAGCTTGCTTTAGTGTTTCATATTATTTTAAGATATAACAAGTGTACTTAAGTATATTTTTTATTTTTATACAACTGACGCAACTGGTACATTTTTTATAAAAAGTAAATATCTTCTGGAATTAACTACAAATAATTCGCAGCATCAAGGTTTTTCCGAAAAATTCCAAATATCGTTTTTTTAACTACTTGAATATAATTCATTTTTATAAATAAAATTTGCATGAATATTCCATATTTTTCAGGAATAGCCGCAAGTGTCACAAAACTCGGATGGTGCGTGACACTACAACCCTTATTATTACCTTCAAATTTTAATTAAGTGTCACAACACCCTACAATAAAAATATGCCTTTTTGCTAAGTCCTATTTTTGTTTAAACTGCTTTAATCAATACTTTTATCATCATTGTGCTAAAGCTAAATAAAATTAAGCCAATTCATGAAATAAATTCACAAGAATAAAATTTTCCTTCTTGATACATAAACACGTATACTAAACACGGCACTATCAACGATAAAATACGTCAATTGGAAAAGCGACGATAAACGTGCTTCATTCTAAACCAATGCAGCACAATTATCGCCCACAAAATCAACTTTTGTAGAGTAAGCAGACATACCTGTAGACTAATGACCAATCAGTTTAAAGCTCAAAGTTTACAAGTCCACGCAAGACTAGTTAACTTACTTAGAAAGCTAAATTTGCCAAAGTTCGCAACTTCTCAACTACTCAAGCGTTGTCTTCCACTTGTATTTATAATATCATTTTCTACGGTGTTGCTGCTTGATAATCTGAATAATTTAGAATTGGCGATCGCACAATTTCCTCCGGCAGCCACGATAATTACACCGGAGATAATTCAACCCGACATCATCCAACCAGAAGTATTACAACCACGACAGCTACCCCGTCAAGAAATTCGCGGTGTATGGATGAGTACCAATGATTTTAATGTTCTGAGAAATCAATCAGCTCTCAAAGATGCTGTTACTCAACTACGACGT
>JBHJOU010000108.1:0-5159 GCA_050329355.1 Rivularia sp. (in: cyanobacteria) | reverse complement strand
ATGGGGTTGACTTCAGTGTCTAACTTGTAAGAAATCCAGTTTTCAATGAAGTCTTCGGTGAATACTCCACCTTCTATTAAGAAATCGTGGTCTTTTTCAAGAGCTTCTAAAGCTAAATCTAGAGAGCCAGGTGTAGAAGGAACTTTCGCTAATTCTTCTGGAGAAAGTTCGTAGATGTTCTTATCTAAAGGCTCACCGGGATGGATTTTATTTTTGATACCATCCAAACCAGCACAGAGCATCGCAGCAAAGGCTAGATAAGGATTACAAGTTGCATCAGGACAGCGGAACTCCAAACGTTTTGCTTTAGGATTATCACCAGCAAGAGGAATACGCACCGAAGCGGAACGGTTTCCTTGGGAGTAAGCCAAGTTTACTGGTGCTTCGTAACCGGGTACCAAACGCTTGTAAGAGTTGGTGCTGGGGTTGGTAAGAGCTAACAGTGCTGGTGCGTGCTTGAGAATTCCACCAATATAGTGGAGTCCCATTTCGCTCATTCCTGCATACTTATCCCCTGCAAACAAAGGCTTTCCGTCTTTCCAAATCGATTGGTGGGTGTGCATACCCGAACCATTATCTTGGAATACAGGTTTGGGCATGAAGGTCACTGATTTACCGTATTTTCTTGCTACGTTCTTAATTACGTACTTGTAAATCATTAACCAATCAGCAGCTTCGATTAGTTTACCAAAACGGAAACCTAATTCGCATTGTCCGCCGGTAGCAACTTCATGGTGATGCTTCTCAATGGGAACACCACATTTTGCCATTTCCAACAGCATTTCCGTCCGCATATCTTGAGAGGTATCGGTTGGAGCTACAGGGAAGTAACCTGATTTATAATTTGGCTTATAACCGAGGTTGGGACCTTCATCTTTACCGGAATTCCAACGACCTTCTACAGAATCTACGTAATAGTAACCTGAGTTTTGGGTTTGGTCAAAGCGAACATCGTCAAAGATGAAAAATTCAGCTTCCGGACCAAAAAATGCCGTATCACCGACACCAGTTGAGACTAAATAATCAATTGCTTTCTGAGCAATTACCCGAGGACAACGATCGTACCATTCACCTGTACGAGGTTCTTTAATACTACATACAATACTGAGGGTAGGTTCTTGCATGAAAGGGTCGATCCAAGCAGTGTTTGGATCTAGTACCATTGACATATCTGACTCGTTGATGGCTTTCCAACCCCGAATGCTGGAACCGTCGAATGGTACACCCTCAGTAAAAGAACTTTCATCGATTTGGTCTTGGAACATTGTTAAATGCTGCCAAATCCCTGGCATATCGATGAATTTCAGATCGATCATCTGAATTTTTTGGTCTTGAATCATTTTCAAGACTTCTTGTGGGGTTGTCATGGTTACTCCTTACTTGCCAATACGCAATGGATTAAAACTGAAATATTCAAAAACTGTTGACCCTTCTGTTGCTGAAACCACTTGTTGAAGGGCACCCTTAAAAGTATTTTTTGCAGAAAAAACTTTTAAAGGAACCGTTGACACACCTGGAATATCCTAAATATAGGGGAGTTCCAAAAGAGTATCATTTGTTACAGATTTTCTATTCTAAAGGTCATGTTAACCTTTTAATAAATCATCTACACAAAAATAAAAGTTCATAGAGATGTGGGTCAACTTTGGCATAGAATCCTTAAGTAGTATGGATTACTTTTGTGCCAAGTTTTGGCTAAGTTACCACAAAATAGTGTTTTTTTGATGGATAGTTAGCCAGATTAATATCAAATCATAGTCACGAATGATTGGGGAATAATAAAAATGCAAGATGCCGTAACAAATTTAATTAAGAATTATGACATTAGTGGTCGCTATTTTGATCGAAATGCAGTAGATTCGCTTAAATCTTATTTTGAAAGCGGTACCCAAAGAGTACAAGCTGCTGCTGCGATCAATTCCAATGCAGCTTTCATTGTCAAAGAATCTGCGGTGAAGTTATTTGAAGACCAACCTGAGTTGATTCGTCCCGGTGGAAATGCTTACACTACCCGTCGTTATGCGGCTTGTCTGCGGGACATGGATTATTACTTGCGTTACGCTACTTATGCTTTAGTTGCTGGCAGCATGGATGTGCTGGATGAGCGAGTATTGCAAGGTTTACGCGAAACTTACAATTCTTTAGGAGTTCCCATTGCTCCTACAGTTGCTGGTATTCAAATCATGAAAAATATGGTCAAAGAGCAAGTAGCCGGAGCCGGTATTTCTGATACCAGTTTTGTAGACGAGCCGTTTGACTATATGACAAGGGAGTTGAGCGAGATAGATATTTAATATAGGTGGTAATGGGTAATAGGTAATAGGGAATGGGTAATAGGTAAGGAGGAGATGCGGAGAAATCCAATTACCAATCCCCAATTACCAATCCCCAATTACCGATTACCAATTACCAATTCTCAATGAAACAACGACTTGATATTTTATTGGTAGAACTCGGTTTATCTTCCTCTCGTCAGCAAGCACAGCGGTTGATTCAAGCTGGTGAGGTGCAGGTTGATAATCAGTTGGTGGATAAAGCGGGAACGTCTGTTGATGTAGCGGCTGTAATTAAGGTTAAGCAGAAGTCGCGTTTTGTGTCTCGTGGTGGGGAAAAGTTAGTTAAGGCTTTGGATACTTTTGCTATTCCCGTGCAAGGACGTGTTTGTTTGGATGGCGGAATTTCAACTGGTGGATTTACTGATTGTTTACTACAATTTGGAGCAAAATTAGTTTACGGTATTGATGTCGGTTACGGACAAGTTGATTGGCGTTTGCGAAATGATGCACGGGTAATTTTACGCGAGCGTACTAATTTAAGGCATTTAACTCCAGAAGATTTGTATGGAGATGGAGGAGAGGTTGATCAAAAGGACTTTCCTGATTTAGCCGTGGTAGATGTATCGTTTATTTCTTTAACTAAGGTTTTACCTGCATTGTGGAATCTTCTGCAATCTCCTCGTGAAGCTTTGTTATTAGTAAAACCACAGTTTGAAGTTGGCAAAAACCGGGTTGGGAAAAAAGGGGTTGTGCGTAATCCAAATGACCAAGCTGATGCGATTTTTCAGGTTTTGCAAACTGCTATAGAATTAGGATGGCATCACAAAGGTTTAACTTGGTCGCCGATAACTGGTCCTGCTGGTAATATTGAGTATCTTTTATGGTTGGGATGTGACAGCGAAATTATACAGCTTGATTTAGTACAGATTAAGCAAATAACTTCTAATGCTGCTGCCGATTTAAAGTAAACAGGAATAGCCGCAAGTGTCACAAAACTCGGATGGTGCGTGACACTACAACCCTTATTATTAGGTTAAAATTTTAATTAAGTGTCACAGCACCCTACAAGAAAAATATGCCAGTTGCGTAAGTCCTAGTAAAGTTAAACCCCATAACAAAGTAAACTAATTAATATTTTAATTAATATTTTAATTAATATTTATGTTTCCTAAATTTCCTAAATTTCTTCCGATTGGGGTTGAGCAATTAACGGAATCTGCCTCAATTGTTCTAGCTCAATCTATCGAACAAATACCTCTAACGACTCCTTTAAGTAAGCAACCGATTACTACAACTTATGTGCATCAAGGTAGTGGTGGTACACCGTTTTTACTAATACATGGTTTTGATAGTTCGGTGTTAGAATACCGTCGTTTGTTACCGTTATTAGCAGCAGAAAATGAAACTTGGTGTGTTGATTTATTAGGTTTTGGCTTTAGCGATCGACTTGCGGGGATAAAGTTTAGCCCAAATGAAATTAAAACTCATCTTTACTGTTTTTGGAAAAGTTTAATTAATCAACCTGTAATATTAGTTGGTGCTTCAATGGGAGGTGCAGCAGCGATTGATTTTACTTTGGCTTATCCAGAAGTAGTAGAAAAATTAGTATTAATTGATAGTGCGGGTTTAACTGGTGGTTCACCAATAAGTAAGTTGATGTTTCCACCGTTAGATTATTTGGCAACAGAATTTTTAAAAAATCGTAAAATACGTCAAAGTATAAGTCGTACAGCTTATCAAAATAAACAATTAGCAACTGAAGATGCTTTATTTTGCGGTGCGTTGCATTTAGAAATGCCCAATTGGAATCAAGCCTTAATTGCTTTTACAAAAAGTGGTGGTTATCAAGCTTTTAAACCAAAGCAACTTGAAGAAATTAACCAAGAAACATTAATTCTATGGGGAGATCAAGATAACATATTAGGTATTAAGGATGCCCCAAAATTTGCAAGGGCAATTCCTCATACTAAACTCATCTGGATTAAAGATAGCGGACACGTTCCTCATTTGGAACAACCACAAATTACCGCAAAAGAAATTTTGGATTTTAGTTGTTAGTTATTAACTCCTAACTCATAACTCCTAACTCATAACTCCTAACTCATAACTCCTAACTCATAACTCCTAACTCATAACTCCTAACTCATAACTCCTCACTCCTCACTCCGGTGGTTATTAATCCAATAACCACATGGGAGCAGAAGTGTCAGATTCTTGGGGTTGTGTATCAGGTAAAGGGCCTATTGGACGAGAGTAAGATTTTCTATAAGATACTGTAGATGAATAATTTTTCTTGGGTTGAACGATAGCAGATTGATTAGGAACTGGTTGTTTTGCAAGAGGTTGTTTTGCCATCTGTTGCTTAGCCGGAGGTTGTTTAGCAGCAAATTTCTGGGCTGCGTTGGCTTCTGCTGTAAGTTTGGTATTAGCTTCGGCTAATTGTAAAGCATCTTTTTTCGCTGCATAAAGCTCTGTGGTGAGTCTTTCTGTGAGTGCTTCTTTCTCAGATAAAGTCGATCGCAATTGTTCGACTTCTTGTTGTAAGGTTTTTTCGCTTTGACGTGCTGTTTCTAATTCTTGTTTTAATCCTTCAAGAGTATCTTGCAAATCTCCGATTTTTTTTGCTTCTTCTACTTCTTGTTGCAATTGCTGCGATAATTTATCTTGTTTGGCAATTGTAGATTGAAACTCTTTAGCTTGTTGCCGTAAAGTTTCTTCGTTCTTTTGAGATTTTTCGAGAGTTTTTTGTAATTCTTTGACAGTCGCTTCTAAATCAACATTAGAAGATGGGGTGGTTTTTTCTTGATTCACTTCTTTTACCTCCGATGCAGTGACATCAATAGTTGATTCACTTTCAGTCGTTTTATTTGATTCTTCTTCGAT
>JBHJOU010000019.1:0-2937 GCA_050329355.1 Rivularia sp. (in: cyanobacteria) | reverse complement strand
TTGGGTAAACTGGTATCTAGAGTTTGCTCAACAACACGGAGGTAAAGATTGGCGAGAATGGCAAGATTATCAACATTTGCAACAAGAATGGGATAACTTGACAGAAGTCATTGAATGGTGTATAAAAGATGACCGTTATCGCGATTTGTGTCAACTTTGGCGGAATGTGAAATGTTATACATATTCCCTTGCTTATCGGCAAAATCGTTTAACTGATTGGGAAGGACCGTTATTATGGTTGGAATGGCTCGCTCAAGCAGCTATTTCTCGTCAAAATTTGGCGATCGCCGCTGAGATGCTTGGCGATCGCGCTTGGAAGCTTACCTTGATGGGGCAAGAAGAGCATTTAACAGTAGCTGATAATTTATTCAGTCAAGCTTGGGAATTGCGCGAGCATTTAATATTGGATATGCAAATTGATTTAGCAATTCATATTGGTGTATGGCATATTCAAAAGCAGGAATTTTTAACAGCAACGAATTGGTTAAATGCAGCTCAAAATTTATTAGATAATTCCAATAATTCTCAGATTAATTCCTTGAGTGCGACTCGTTTATCCCTACATATTTTGTATTATCAAGGCGAGATTAATTATAAAACTGGAAATTATCAAACAAGTAAAGCTTTATTTAAACAAATATTTGAACAAGCTCAATTAATCAATTGGCGACGTGCGAGTTTTCTTGCTAAAGACTTTTTAGCAGATATTGCAATTAAACAGGGAAAATTAAATCAAGCGCAAAATTATTTAACAGAACTTTTGCAAATAGCAGAAAGTAATCAAGATAAATGTAGTAGAGCATATACAAAGCGTTCTTTAGCTAGTTTAGAAGAAAAACTAGGTAATTTAAATATAGCCAAACGCTGGGTAAATGAAGCGATAAAAGATTTTGAAACTCTAGGTATGCACAGGGAATTAACAGAATCTCAAGAATTACTGCAAGCTATTGAATGATAGTTGACTGTTGACAGTTGACAGTTGTTTATTATGAATTTATGACCTTTAACCTTTAACCTTTAACCTTTAACCTCAATATTTTTTCTTCTCGGTAAAGTAAAATAGAAGCTAGTTTTTTAGTATATTTATTACTACAATAACTACCTTTTACTTAACTTTTCCCTGCTGACAAATAGGAAATACTGCTTAACAATATGAGCGTGTAATCTGCTTTCTGCCTATAAAGTAGTTTTCCTTATTTAAGGTATACACAGTTGGAATACACTGATAGAGGTATTTGGCATCAGGGTCATGCATCTTTTCTCACACTTATAACAACTTGAATCATCAGGGTCATACATAAAAAATGCACTTACAGCGACTTAAAATATCATGGCTATGCATCTATTTTTTATCATTCCAAGTATTTGCTTTGACTCACATATTCTCTAGTTAATGCTATTTGCGAAATTATATTTTTTGATATAAATTTCTGCGATAAAACTGCGGTAATTAGTACCATTCCATTAGGAAGACTCAAAAACTTTATCAGAGTATAACTATCAAAAAATGAGTGATAATAGAGTTGCTAATTTAGTTGTTATAGACCCATCTCTTAAAGATTTTCATGTATTAGAAGAGCGTATATCACAAGATATAATGCCTCAAGCAGAGGTGATAATATTAAGACCGAATAAGCAAGAAATTGACCAAATTACTTATGCAGTGCAGAAAAACTTTCCACTTGCGGATATTCATATTATTTCCCAAGGTTCACCGGGTTGTTTGTATTTAGGTAATAGCTGTTTATCTGTCCATAACTTTAATTACTATGCTTCTCAATTGAAAAAGTGGTCAGTTAACAACATTTTCTTATACGGATCTAACGTAGGTGCTGAGGAGATTGGTAAAAAATTTATTTTACGTTTGTACAAAATAACCGGCGCAAAAATTTCTACCTTGCTCAGTACGCAAGGAACAAATACAAAAGTAGGAGTTGGGATTTGGACTACCAATCAATATACATCAATCCAACCAGAATTAGCAGGATTAAAATATAGATAGTCAGCGATGTTTTTTAGTTGCAGAAAACAGTATTTTCAACTCAATAATCAGAAATTGTGAATCAGATTATTTTTAAATTTAAACAGTAACTCTCAACAATATTATATGTATAATGAGCAGAAACTCAGCTTTAACACCGTCCGTACTTTAGTTTTTATTGACGATGCTGTGGAAGACTTTCAGAGTTTAGTTCAAGCTTTATTACCTTGTTCACAGATAATTATTATTCGACCTAATCATCATGAAATTGAACAAATTACTCAAACTTTAAATAAATGTACCCGTCTCAAAAATCTTCATATTATTTCTAACGGTTCTCCTAGTTGTTTATATTTGGGAAAGAGTAATTTTAACTTATTTAATCTCAAATATTATGCTTCTCAATTGAAAACTTGGTCTGTACCCAATTTGTTGCTTTACGGATGCAATGTTGCGGCTGGAAACACAGGAAAGGAGTTTATTCGACGTTTGCATTTATTAACAGGAGCTAATATTGGTGCGTCTATATGGAAAGTAGATGATACAGCTAAAGGAGTTTGCTTGCAGTTAAACTATTTTCTCGGAGAAATTAACTCCAATTTGACAATATTACCTTCAACTTGGCAAACCAATATTAAAGTACTTCAAGATTGATTATTCGTCCATTATTGTTGTTCCCTATTCCCTATTTAATCTTTAAAGGAGATAAATTGTTCAGCCTTACAACTCAAACAGAACTAACAAAAGAAACAGAATATACAAAAGTAATTACTTTCGCTGGACTTCCGGTTCATGAAAGTATAGAAATAGATTTTTTGCTTGCAGTTATCGATTCTTGGGATAAACAATGCAACATTTATTCCAATATCAAAATTGATGGAAATCCGATTCTTAAAGAAGCACTACTTCAAAAAATACCTCATTCGGCAAGCACCTTAACATTAGAATGGGTTGCA
>JBHJOU010000746.1:0-4839 GCA_050329355.1 Rivularia sp. (in: cyanobacteria) | reverse complement strand
CACATTAATTTTTCTCCTGTAACTGTGTTAAGAGGTATCTTCCCGAACATCGCTAGCAACAACTATATACTAAAATGATAATCGTTATCATGTATTAGTTATTGCTTTATGGGAAATAGCTTTTTAACATAAATAATAATCATTATCATACAGGAGAAATTAGTGTTAGAAGTAGAGCATTTGGACGTAGATTACCGGGGTATAGTAGCGATAGAAGATGTAAGTTTTCGTGTTACTGAAGGACAGATAGTGGGTGTAATCGGTCCAAATGGAGCGGGGAAAAGTACATTAGTAAAAGCGATACTGGGTTTAATTCCTTCCACATCTGGAATTGTGAAATTTCGTAACTATCCCGTCAAAAAGCAATTGAATTCGATTGCTTACGTACCTCAAAGAACCCAAGTAGACTGGGAATATCCGGTAACAGTGTTTTGGGTGGTGATGATGGCTCGTACAGTAAGCACGGGTTGGTTTCGTCAACCGAATCGTAAGTCTCAAGAAATCGTTAAATCTGCATTAGAGAGAGTAGGGATGTGGGAATTGCGTTCCCGTCAAATTGGTGAGTTATCTGGGGGACAGCAGCAGCGAGTATTTTTAGCTAGAGCATTAGCACAGCAAGCAGATTTATTTTTTTTTGACGAGCCGTTTATTGGTGTTGATAAACGTACTGAAGATATTATGTTTGATATTTTTAATCAGTTAAAGCGAGATGGCAAAATCTTAATTTTAATTACTCATGATTTGGGTGATACATTAACAAAATGCGATTCTTTATTGTTGTTAAATAAACATATTATTGCCGAAGGTTCTGTTCAAGAAGTAATTACAAATGAAAATTTGCAACGTGCTTATGGGAGTAATCTTTTATTCTTAAATAGCGAAAAAAAATCCGCTTAATCAATCACTAATCACGGATTAAAAAGGATTACACTGATTACACGGATTTTAACTAGTTGTTACCCATTACCCATTACCAATTACCAATAATGTTAAATCTGCTTACAGAACCGCTTACTTTTGGCTTTATGCGAGATGCCTTATTTATTGCTACTAGCTTAGGTATCCTTTGCTCTGTTGTTGGTTCTTATTTGATAGTACAACGCCAAGGAATACTTGGTGATGTGATTGCTCATGCTGTATTACCTGGACTTGCGATCGCGATGTTTTTGGGTGTTGATATTTTCCTGGGTGCGTTTGTTTCAGGGACTTTCAGCACTTTTGTAATTGCTTGGATCGAATCGCACTCTCGTGTGAAAGTTGATGCAGCGATGGCTTTAGTTTTTTCGGGTTTTTTAGCATTAGGTATCATGCTGATCAGTGTTCTGAGAAGTAGAGTTGATTTGCATCATTTTTTATTTGGCGACATTTTAGGGGTTACAACAAATGACGTTTGGCGGACTTTAATTATTACAGTTATCACCTTACTTTTAGTGAGAATTTGTTATAAAGAGTTGCTCTTTTACACTTTTGACCCATTAGGCGCACAAGCAAGTGGACTACCAATAAATATAATTCAATTTGGTTTAACCGCAGCAATTACATTAACAATTATTGCGAGTATGCAGGCTGTGGGAGTAGTATTAGTAATCTCTTTATTAATTGGTCCTGGAGTTACAGCTTATTTATTAGTTAAAGAGTTACATCAAATGATGTTTTTAGGTTCGGTAATCGGTATTATTGGTAGTGTTGGCGGTTTATATATCAGTTATTATCAAAATGTACCTTCGGGTGCATCGATTGTATTAGTTATTTGCGGATTATTTTTATTAGCATTGTTTTTCAGCCCTTCACAAGGTATATTAACTCGTCCGAGAACAAATAAAAATCGTTCCGGAAGGGTTTTACAGCGAGTAAGTTCGGTGAAGCGTAAGTAAGATACAGGGAGTAGTTTGTTCGGGCTTTTTGGATAGTGATATTTTGTCTGATTATTATAATTAATAACCTGGTATTTTGGCGAATTTTTAATCACAGTTGAAAATTGGATAATTTTGTTACCAATAATTTAGCTTTTTCGTTTCATTTGTTACTAAAATAATCAGAAATATATTGTATGAAGGTGATTTAACTGCTTTTGATAATAAACAGGATGTTACTAGTCTCTTGACAAAAATGGAAGCTTGAAGTAACCTTTCCATATATTGGAAATACCTATACTTAATCATGTAGGTAAAACAATTTTCGGTTTATCTCTCAACACCTAGAAAGTCGTAAAATTTGTATCTACCTAATTATTAGTGATGAAATAAGAAACAAAATATTCCTATTTGAGGTTTGTAATATTACCTTGTTTTTTAGTTTATTTAGGTTAATATAATTAATTGATTGCGGATTATTTTCTGAAAAAAGGAACAAGATTTCTTTTTTATAGTCTGTGTTGTCTAATCATCAGTAAAAAGTAACTTTAAAGGATGATATTTACCGTTCAATACCCTGAGATTTAAGCTAACTTGGGTAAGTTAGAAAGCAGTAGTCAAAACCTATGAAAATCTGCCAAAATCCTGACTGTTCTAATCCTTTTAATGTGAGTGGTAATCGGTTTTGCGTTGGTTGTGGTGCGAATAATTTTGGTAATCTATTAAGAAACCGTTACCGTGTCAAAAGGTTATTGGGTACGGGTGGTTTTGGTAGAACTTACGAAGCACAAGATTTAGATCGACTTGAGGCTGCTTGTGTGGTAAAGCAGTTTATCAGAGAATCCCAGGGAACAACAGCTCGTGCAAAAGCAGCTCAACTTTTTCGTCAGGAAGCCAAACGTTTGTTTGAGTTGGGAGAAAATCATTCGCAAATTCCCCGTTTAGTGGCTTATTTTGAACAAGGTACCTGTATGTATTTGGTACAGGAATTTATTGATGGGGATAATTTATATCAAGAGTTACAGCGACAAGCTTTTAGTGAAACCCAAATTTGGCAAGTTTTAACTGATTTACTTCCGGTTTTGGAATTTATCCATCAACGTCAGGTAATACATCGTGATATTAAACCCGAAAATATTATCCGTCGTGCTAGTGATGGTAAATTAGTTTTGATTGACTTTGGTGGTGCCAAACAAGTTACACAAAATAATTTAGCGCAGAAGGGTACGGGAATTTACACCCTCGGTTATGCCGCAGCGGAACAAATGGCGGGTTATGCTTGTGCAGCTAGCGATTTATATGCTTTGGGTGCAACTTGTGTGCGGTTACTAACTGGTTGTTTGGTGAAACACGATGAGCATGGGAATATTTATGACCCAATTTATGACCCAATTAATGGAAAATGGTTATGGAAAGAATATTTAGCAACCGTTAACATTACGGTTAGTCATAAGTTGACGCGAATTTTAAATAAGTTACTCAAGCATTTTGTTCGGGAGAGGTATCAATCGGCAGCCGATGTATTGTTAGATGTGAAGGATACTTTATTATATGATGCCACTCATGTAAGTGTTGCTAATGGGGCTAATTTTTCCCTATCGGGAGAAGAACAAGCATATCCCTTACAAAAGTTGGAATTTGACACGATTACTGTAGATAAATACGCCAACATTGTCAATCGCGATCGCCATCAAGCAGAATATTTTGTGGAAGGGTTGGATAATGGCATAAATCTGGAAATGGTGTACCTTTGTGGTGGCACTTTTATGATGGGTTCACCAGAATTTCAAGGTTATGATAACGAACATCCCCAACATTTCGTGACTATCAAGCCTTTATTTATGAGTAAGTTTGCAATTACTCAAGCACAATGGTTAGTAGTTGCGAAATTACCCCAAGTAAAACATCCATTGAATCGGGAGCCATCCTATTTTAAAGGTGATTCTCACCCTGTAGAACAGATATCTTGGCATGAAGCGGTGGAATTTTGTGTCAGGTTATCCAAATATACCGGAAAAGAATACCGTTTACCCAGCGAAGCAGAATGGGAGTATGCTTGTCGTGCTAACACAATTACACCTTTCCATTTCGGAGATACCATCAGTTCCGATTTAGTCAACCATGATGGAAATTATACTTATGCTTTAGCACCCAAAGGTAAATATCGTCAAGGTACTACACCCGTGGGAAGTTTTCCTCCTAATGCTTTGGGATTATACGATATGCACGGGAATGTGTGGGAATGGTGCGCGGATTCCTGGCACGATAGTTATCAGAATGCTCCCTGCGACGGTAGAGTTTGGCACGAAGAGGGGGATAATAATTTACGAGTCATGCGCGGTGGTTCTTGGTTTAATGTACCCCGGTTTTGTCGTAGTGCATTGCGTTATAAAGGTGAATCAACCTTGCGGGATGTTTTTATTGGTTTAAGAGTTGTTACGGATGCTTGAATCTAAAAAAAGTTAAAGAAATCGGGTTTTGATACAATGGAGAGTCGAGAGTTGACAGTTGATTGCCTACTCCTAACTCCTAACTCCTAACTCCCAACTCCTAACTCCCAACTCCCTGTTTACTGATTGTCACAATTTCGTGCCACACTCTGGACAGAAATTATTTGTAGAAATATTCTTAGCACCACAATTGCTACAATAAATTGGTTCAGAATCAGCTTTTGGGGGCTGTTTAGCTAAACCAACCATTTGAGCATTGCTTTTACCAGGTCCTACCATAGGATAACAGTTTTCATCCCTGGTGACACGAGCATTTACAACAACTGGACCGTCATGGGCTATCATTTCAGCTATGGCATCTTTAAGCTGTTCTCGTTTTTCAATTACCATACCCTTGATGCCGTAAGCTTGAGCTAATAATTCAATATCTGGCATTCCTACTTCCATATTAGAACTAGAATACCGTTCCCCGAAAAACGCTTGCTGCCACTGACGCACCATTCCTTGCCAACCGTTATTAATAATTACTGTCTTGA
>JBHJOU010001007.1:0-2926 GCA_050329355.1 Rivularia sp. (in: cyanobacteria) | reverse complement strand
CCAGCGATTAATTGCTTGGTAGCGTGAGAGGGACTGAGTTTTGCCATATCGCTTCTCCTTAAGAATCAAAATATAAAATTACAGCCGCTGATTTTTACTGACAGTATCGAGCTATAACCGATTACTATCATCAAGTTGGGAATAAGTGAATAATGCTTTACCACAAGCAATTTATAAATATGTTTTTACTTGCTTGTATTCAGAATATTCTGATTTTTCTTTGTATATTTGTTTAGCAGCTTTTATATTGCTGCTTTCTGCCATTTTGCGACAGATAATTATTAGAAGACAATTAATTACAATAATTGCCACCCATCAGCAATGCCATATTCAGTTTTACAAGTCCTTCTGAAAACATTCCGGACTTTTTCAAACGCTGAAACTAGCCTGAGATTTGATTATATCTACAAGTAGATTTCTATAGGAACAACTCAATATATCCTGCTTTCTCGTTCTGATATTCTATTGATTTATAAATGTAGAATATGCCAATTAAAAATAATCCACATCTCCACAACTACTGAAATTAATCAATAAAAAATAATATGCTCACTTAGATACTCAGTTATATCTCTAACATAATCTTTTCGATTGCTATTGTGTTGAGCATTTATGCTCGCAATCAAAAATTTATCTCGATTCCCTATAGTGAATATCAATCGCAAATTTGTTACACATAATTAATGCAGTTTTTTTTTATCTTGACAACTGTATATCTAAAGTGTCAATTAGTACTATTACCCAGAAGAAATAAACTCAGTAGAGTGCCACTATTCCAAAGACTGTGGAGAAGCATGGGAGCAAGAAGATTTCGCGATCGTGAATAGACTACCCCAAGGACGATTCCCAATGCTGTAAGTGGTAAAATTTCGGATAAACTCAGGTGAGCAGCAGCAAACAAGAAACTAGAAAGAAGTATTGATCCCCATACTGGTAAGTAGCGAGTTAGGGAGGGGAGCAAAAATCCGCGAAATAAAAATTCTTCAAATAAGGGTGCAGCAATGGCAGCTGTCGAGAAAAATAGCAATAGTGCCAGATTATCTTGACTTTCTAAAACTATTTGTAGTAGGGGGTTACTACCACCTTGACCTTGCCAAAGTTGTTGATTAACTAAAGAAATGATTACAACTATGGGAGTTGCTGCACAATAGCCACCGATTCCCCATAGCAACCACCCATCCCACAAACGAAAGCTAAACCAATCTTCGGCAAGGGGTAAATATTCTTTGATTGATAAATACAATACTAATAGGGAACCACTCGCAACGAGTGTATAACTAAGCAACACGTATAAAGCTTGGAGTCGCACGTTACCGACGGGATGAGGTATGGGAAGAAGTTGTAAGGCTAAGGGTACGACTAGTTGCCCCATTAAGAAAAAGCCGACTACAAAAACCTGTAAAATGGTTTCACCATCCCAAGGAGTTGTCCATTTTTCCTCGGCATTTCTAGCTAATAATGCAGCCTTCCCTTTAATTATCCATTGTCCGAAACTAAAAATCAGCAGCGTTAAACCGATGAATCCTCCTAATAGGGGAAGGGTTGCGATCGCAGTTAATTTTAATAAGGCTTTTTCTGCGGCTTGTTGTTCTAAAAACTTAAGATTATTTAAAGATTTATCGTCTTGCTGGATTTGATATATTTTTTTTAAGGTATTATAACGAAACCAACCTTGAAAGTTATCTTTAATTAATAATTCAGCATCTTCTAAAACACGGGGGGAATCCTCCCACAATGCAATTAACACCCGACTGGTTTCACGAAATTGGGGATTGAGGCTAAGATTTTTTTGTACTTGCTGCCAAGTTTTCTTCGCTGTATCGCTGTTATCTTGACTTGCTTGGATAATTCCAATTTGTAAATCCAATTCAGCGAGGGATTTTTGTAGTTGATTGATAGTTTGCTGTAATTGTTTTTGCTCTACTAATGGGGAAAGATTGCTTACTTGAGGAATGGATGATTCAGGCTTTGGTTTAGCAAGGCTTTCGGTGGATGTTTCACGTAATTGCGCTAATTGATTTTGAGCTTTTGTTAAATTAGTTTCGGTTGAAGTGCGTGCTTGTTGATATTGTTTTAAGGCAGCATCAAGAGGTTTTGCACCTAGTATCGCTGTTTTTGCACTTTGTAAATTTTTTTGATTATCAGAGGGCTGCCATTCAGTCGCTAGCAATACAATATTGGTTTGATACAACTCTAACTTACTTTGAAATTGAGGTTGTTTCCAACTAGCGATTAAAGAGGAGCCGGAAAACAAAATCGCGACTAGTGTGAGTAAAAATAAGAATATCCGCTTAAGTGCCATTTATCTGTAGGAATTAACAAGCTTTATGTGGGAATTATCGCAATAAAACGCCACTACGAACATCTTTCTTGAGAAAACCATAGGATGATTTAATTTTTGAGTGGGGATGAGGGGATGGGGAAATAGGTGAATTACTAATTAACCAAGATGCAAAAACATGGCATTTTGTTGAGAAGCTGCATTTTGGTAGTAATTTAGAAGTTCTGTATAAATATCGTAAAGAATTCCAAAAGCTATATCAAAGTCATCTTGTAAATTTTTCAATTTTAACCGTTGGTGGAATTGGCTGTAAGAAAAATTTGATAATGCTTTAGCAACTTGTTTCACTTCATCAGCTGTTTGATATTGCGGAAGCTCATCAACTGTTTTATATTCTATTGTTTTACCTTCAAAAATAACATTTATTGAAGACAGATTATCTTTTTCATTACTACCGATTAAAAACGGTAAAGGAATTGAGAAATCATAACCAGTCAGTATAAAGTGAAGGATACGCCATCTTTTATCGATATTAAATTCTAGATATTTTTTCCCTTCTGCAATTATTAAGGGAATATCTGATTCAAGTTGTTGAAAATAATCTGGTTTTTCAAGTCTTAATTTTTCTAACGTTTCTGGTACATA
>JBHJOU010000893.1:0-8130 GCA_050329355.1 Rivularia sp. (in: cyanobacteria) | reverse complement strand
TTGCAACAGTGGTTAGTTAAAGTATTCGTTAATGTCTAGCTTCAAGGTTGAAAAGGAATGTCCAAGTCTGCAATAATCAATAATCCATCAGACCCTTCCTTGAATGTAAATCTAGGTTGCAATCTCAAGCATAAGCCTGGAGATCCTCAAGAGGAACTTTTTGCCACGATAGGTATTTTCCGATATTTGAAGCCGGAGACAACTTCGGAGGATTAAATAAATTAGTGTCAGTGGTGGATAAATTAAACTATCGTCATAGCAATGAGCTTGCTTTCTTGCGATCGCCACTATGATTTTCATATGCATGAATATTACACTTGAGTAAAAACGAGTGAATTTGTCTTTTGGCATTAGTAAAATTCAGTTTTCAGAGTTGAGATGTATTTGGCGACTTGAGAATGGTAAAACTGGATATTAATAATGGTTATTCAACTAAGTGGAAACCAAGCTTCTTTACTTGAGATAACTCAATGTTTTTTAGTACTTATGCACTAAAATGAGCAAGGAACCTCTTATTTAAATTAATTAGAGGTCATTGACTATTGCCGATTGCAAGCAATCTAGCAAATTTCAGTTGAGTTCAATACACTAAAACCTCACCCCCTTCCCCTCTCCTTGCTAAGGAGAGGGGTGTCCGGAGGGCGGGGTGAGGTAAAATTTGTATTGCACCCAAGTGAAAACCGCAAGAAATCTCTGCATAATTTACCGCTCCAGGTAGATAAGAGAACGCACATTTACAAGTAAAAATTTTTTATCACCATTAGGTCAACAACCATGAGTATTGTTCAGTCAAAGTTAGAAGCTACTGAATCCGCTTTTCATATCGAAGCTTATGAAAAGATTGAGTATAGTCTCGTCTATGTAGATGGAGTTTTTAACACGGAAAATGCAGAATTAGCAGAATGTTATCAAAAATTTGGTCGCTGCTTAGCCGTAGTAGATTCTAATGTCTACAAGTATTACGGCAACAAAATGAAACAGTATTTCGAGTATTACGATATCGATGTAACTGTTTTTCCGATAACTATCACCGAACCGAATAAAACAATTCAAACTTTCGAGAAGATTGTCGATGCATTCGCTGACTTCAAGCTAGTTCGTAAAGAGCCTGTTTTGGTAATTGGTGGTGGATTGGTAACAGATGTTGCGGGTTTTGCTTGTTCTGCTTACCGTCGTCGTAGTAACTATATTCGCATCCCTACCACATTGATTGGTTTGATTGACGCTAGTGTTGCGATCAAAGTAGCGGTAAACCATAAAAAGCTGAAAAATCGTCTGGGTGCTTACCATGCTTCATCCAAAGTATTTTTAGATTTTTCCTTCTTGGGTACCTTACCTACAGATCAAGTACGTAACGGCATGGCAGAACTGGTCAAAATTGCCGTAGTCGGTCACAAAGAAGTATTTGATTTACTCGATAAATACGGAGAAGAACTGCTTCGCACCCACTTTGGTAACATTGATGCGACAGAAGAAATTAAACAAGTTGCTCGTGTTGTGACTTATAAAGCCATCAAAAAAATGTTGGAATATGAAGTACCCAACCTCCACGAGTTAGACCTAGACAGAGTTATAGCCTACGGTCATAGTTGGAGTCCGACTTTAGAATTGGCACCCTGCGTGCCTATTTTCCACGGTCATGCAGTCAATATCGACATGGCTTTATCGGCAACAATTGCTGGGATTAGGGGCTATATCAGTGAATCAGATCGAGACCGTATTTTAGGAACAATGAGCCGAATTGGACTTTCTCTCGACCATCCTTTATTGCAAGAAGAGCTGCTATGGGAAGCTACAGAATCTATTTCTCTGACAAGAGACGGTAAACAAAGGGCTGCAATGCCTAAACCAATCGGTGAATGCTTCTTTGTCAACGACCTAACTCGCAAACAATTAGCTGAAGCTTTAGTAGAACATAAAAAGATTTGTCAGAAATTCCCTCGTGGTGGTGATGGTGTAGATGTTTACCCCGTTTATTCCGAATCAGAAGCGGAACTTGTAGGGAGTGAAAATTGATGAAAAGCCTTGTTGATAAACCAGTTGCTAGACCTGTTACACCTTTAGGAATATTGGCTCAGGAATTAGAAACACTTGTACAAGTGTTGAATAAAGAGACATTATCAGCAGAAATTAAGCAAAAACTTGACTTTGTTGCTCGTTTAGCATCCGGTTTAGACCCTTATTTAGAAGAATGCACAACTTCTGAATCGGCAGCTTTAAAAGCTCTTGCTGACAAAACAGCCCGTGAGGAGTGGAGTCACCGATTTGACAAAGGGGAAACCGTAGTTCCACTAGAACAGGAAATGCTTTCCGGTCATATTGAAGGACAAACCTTGAAAATGTTCATCCATATGACCAAAGCCAAGCGAGTACTAGAAATCGGGATGTTTACGGGTTATTCTGCCCTAGCAATGGCAGAAGCGTTACCCCCAGACGGTAAGTTGATTGCTTGTGAAGTTGATGCTTATACAGCAGAGTTCGGTAAAGCAGCTTTTCGTGAATCTCCCCACGGTGAGAAAATTCAAGTTGAAATCGGTCCAGCACGAGAAACTTTGGATAAATTAGCGGCAGCAGGAGAGTCCTTTGACTTTGTGTTTATTGATGCGGACAAAGGAGGGTATGTAGATTATTACAACATCCTGTTAGACAAAAATTTGCTAGCCCCATCCGGATTTATCTGCGTTGATAATACATTGCTTCAGGGACAGCCTTATTTGAGTGAAGCAGAACGTACAGCTAATGGAAAGGCGATCGCCAATTTTAACGGTACTGTTGCTGCCGATAAACGTGTCGAACAGGTACTTTTACCAGTAAGAGACGGTTTAAGCATCATCCGGAGGTTATAAAATTAGGATTTAAAAAACTTAAACTACAGAAGTCGGGTTTTTGAATATGAACTGATGATTTCATATTGTTTGAGACGTTGCAATGTAACGTCTCTACAAAATTTTTATATTTACGACAAAATGTAAAGTTGATAATTTATTCTTCAACAATGACACAATCTATTTCTGTTTCTTCTTCTCAAATTGCAACTTATCCAGTTTCTTTAAAAATGCGTTTTGTTGCATTATTTAAAAGCCTGGGTACTCTAACTTTACTTTTATTAGTACTACCAATTAATGCCACGATTGTTTTGATATCGCTATTAATAAATATACTAACCAGTCCTTTTCAAATAAAACAGAGAAAAGTCAAAGCTGTTGAAAAGAAAAATATTCTGATTAGTGGTGGAAAAATGACTAAAGCACTACAATTAGCTCGTTTTTTTCACTCCGCAGGACATAGAGTAGTGTTAACAGAAACTGATAAATATTGGCTATCTGGTCATCGTTTTTCTCAGGCTGTAGATAAGTTTTATACAACTCCGGTTCCCCAAGCAAATTCACAAGTTTATACTCAAGCTTTAATAGATATTGTTAATAGAGAAAATATTGATATTTATATTCCAGTAACAAGTCCAGTTGCTAGCTATTATGATGCTTTAGCAAAACCTGCTCTATCTGAATATTGTGAGGTGTTTCACCTAGACGCTGTTAGTTGTGAAATGCTTGATGATAAATTTGCTTTTAGTGAGAAAGCCCGAAGTTTTGGTTTATCGGTTCCTAAATCTTTTAAAATTACTTCTCCCGAACAGGTTTTAAATTTTGACTTCTCCGGAGAATCACGTAAATATATCATAAAAAGTATTCCTTATGACTCAGTGAGACGTTTGGATTTAACCAAGCTTCCTTGTGATACTCCAGAACAAACCGCAGCTTTCGTGAGAAGTTTACCAATTAGTCCCCAAAAGCCTTGGATAATGCAGGAGTTTATCCCTGGTAAAGAATACTGTACTCATAGTACTGTAAGGGATGGTGTGGTCAGACTGCATTGTTGTTGTGAATCTTCAGCTTTTCAAGTCAACTACGAAAATGTAGAACATCCAAAAATTCACGAATGGGTAACGCATTTTATCAAGGAATTGGGAGTTACCGGACAACTTTCTTTTGACTTTATTGAAGCTGAAGATGGTACAGTATATGCAATTGAATGTAATCCCCGGACTCATTCTGCAATTACCATATTTCACGACCAATTGCAACAAGCAGCCGATGCTTATTTGAGTAAAGAACCGATAACGGAACCTTTACAAGCACTACCTAATAGTAAACCGACTTATTGGACTTATCATGAAGTTTGGCGACTAAATGAAATTCGTTCTTTTGATCAATTTGGTAATTGGATTAAGAATATATTTAGAGGTACTGACGCAATTTATAAATTTGACGATTCTCTACCATTTTTAATGGTGCATCATTGGCAAATTCCTTTACTTTTGTTGAAAAATTTGTTTCAATTGAAAAATTGGACAAGAATAGATTTCAACATTGGAAAACTCGTGCAAATGGGTGGAGATTAATTCTTTTTCATTTAATTTCTCCAAACAACATTTACACAACACAAATTATCAATGATTTCTATTTATTTATAGTTGAGAAATTTTAATAATTGAATCTAATTTTATCCATATTTAGAAACATCTAAATTATTTGTCTTGTGTAAATCTTGAACATATTAGGCATAACTTGAAATGCAAATTTTACCTCACAAACCATTACTAGATAATTCCACTCCATTACCTAATTCAACCGGGATAACCCGATTACGAGTGTTGCACCTTGCGGGTTCTCGTGTCTCCCAGTTTTACTACAACTTGTCAATAATATACGTAAAGGAAGTTATACAACCCATTGGTGTCAGCAGCTACTATGCTATCGTACATCTCGACGGTCTTTGGCAATTAGGAAAATCCTTAGAATCCATGTCAGAGAAGATGTCACTCCAGGATATGATTTCTCAACTACCTGATATCGATGTAGTAGTCCCCCATATGTTCTGTTTTCCTGGGATGACAAGTTTCCGGGCATTCTTTGAGGATATGCTTGGTTTACCTGTGGTGGGTTCACCATCATGCTGTACCGCACTCGCAACGAATAAAGCTCACACAAGAAGCATTGTAGCTGCATCTGGTGTGCGCGTAGCTAAGGCGCAGCAACTTCGCCGAGGAAACACCTTAACAATGAAACCCCCATTCATCGTGAAACCAAACTCAGAAGACAACTCTTTGGGGATGAGCTTAGTTTGGAATGAAGATCAAATCGCGGAAGCATTGCAAATTGGGTTTGAATTTGACGAGACTATTTTGATTGAAGATTACATCCCTGGAAGAGAACTGCGTGTGGCTGTAGTCGAGCGTGGAGGGAAATTATGGGTACCGCCGATGGTAGAGTATTTGTTCACTGAAGAACATTCCATCAGGACTGTACACGATAAACTCGATCTTCAATCGGACGGAACACCCAGCAAGCAAAATCAAAATACAGCAACGAAGCGAGTATGTCCAGCCAATGTCACACCAGAGTTATTTGAGAAACTCGCAGATGCAGCCAAACGGGCGCATATCGCTTTAGGTTGTCGTGATTACTCTTTATACGATTTCCGCATACACGCAGAAACCAACGAGCCATATCTACTTGAAGCGGGCTTGTTTTGGTCTTTTAGTAAGATTAGCGTAATTTCGCTACTGATTGAGGCTGCTCAGCAAAATTTAGAGGATGTGACATTGGAATTATGGACTAAGGCTGCGGTTGCCAATAGTTAGGAACGATTGCACTTGTGCTTTTTCGCAAATTTACATCAAAAATATGCTCTCCCCATTACCCAAATGTTGCTATTCTAAAAATAAAACAACGCCCAGGTCAGATATAATGCATCAGGTTGACATAACTGAGGCTCAAGCCAAAATTAAACAACTTTTACAATCAGCTTTACAAGGTGAGGAAATAATCATTACTCGTGATAATCAACCCATCTTAAAATTGATTCAATTTTCCCCTCATCCTCAACGAAGACAAAGAGGAAGCGCTAAAGCACAAATTTGGATGGCTCCAGATTTTGACGAGCCATTAGAGGATTTTAAAGAGTATGATATTGAGCGACAATGGTAACTGATAGTTTTTTCCTCGGAAAAATTTAACTTTACTCCTTCTTCTTCTAGTTACCGTTGGACGATTGACATTTGGGTCTTTTTCTGTTAATCAACAAACCCTAAATATAAGGTGGACAATGCCCACCCTACAACTTTTAACCATTAAATCATGGGATTACAAAGGACGGTAAGCTCGATAGTTAATGTTGGGAAAAATATTATCCATATATTCAACCTTCTCCAACCATCCGCTGTCAATTTTGCCGATATTAATATCTTCGTAAAGCTTGTTAAATCGCATCAAATGAGAACGAGTTCTTCTGACAGCATAAGGAACCATCGTTCCGGTTCGCATAATAAACGCCCAGTCAGAAGATTGTGCTAAAAGTAACTCCCGTGCCGCTTGATTGAGAGCTTTGGATTCCAACTCATCTTCTGCTTCTCGACTTGATAACTCAATCATCCGTTCGGCAGCTTTGTGTAAATGTGGGTAAATCCACGTATTTGTTTCATTTAACCAATACTCGTGAAAACCCTTATGTCCCCAACTTGATTGAGAAGGACGACAAACTTGTTGAACCGGATTAGCTCGTAAATAATCCGATAAATGAGTCATTTTGTAGGTTCCTTGATCAAACCAAGACTTGCGGTAGAGATAATCAATAAACCAAGGACCTTCATACCACCAATGTCCAAACAACTCCGCATCATAAGGAGAAACCACAATCGGAGGACGTTGCATCATATCGTGGAGATGTTGAACTTGACGCTCGCGGTTGAACATAAAGTTAGAAGCGTGTTCTGCGGTTTTTTCCCTTGCCCAGTAGGGATCGTAAAGCTGCTTATCTCCAAGTCCTAAACCACGACCAGTAATTTTGTGATATTTAATCCCCGTATTTTTACGTTGACCATTAGGCATAATAAAAGGCTTGATATACTCATATTCAGCCTCCCAACCTAAATCTTTATAAAATTCCCGATATTCCGCAGCACCGGGATAACCAACCTCAGAAGACCAAACTTGCTGAGAAGATTCATGATCGCGTCCAAAGGCTGCAACACCAGTTTCCGTAAAAATCGGGGCATAAGTACCAAACCGAGGACGAGGACGAGCATACAAAATACCATGTCCGTCGGTAAGGAAATAACGCAATCCAGCATCAGCCAGCATCCGCTCCAAACCTTCAAAATAGGCGCATTCCGGCAACCAAATACCTTTGGGTGGATGACCAAAATTTTCTTCATAATGCTCTACCGCTACCTGAATTTGCGCCCAAACCGCTTGGGGATACATTTTCATTAACGGTAAATAACCGTGAGTTGCACCACAGGTAATGATATCAATATTATTAGAATCTTGGAATTGCTTGAAAGCAGTTACCAAATCACCTTTATAGCGTTCCCAATATTCTCTAGTAGCCTTAAATTCGCCTTGATAATACTCAGCTAAATATTTAACGTGACCATTCTGAGCATTATGTTCGATTTCTAACTCTATTAGTTCTTGTAGTTTCGCTAAGTGTTCATCATAGCGTTCTTGCAGTAATGAGTCGCGCAGCATGGAAACCAGAGGTGGTGTCATACTCATGGTGATTTTGAAATCAACACCATCCTGCTTCAAACCCTCAAAGACTCGTAATAAAGGAATGTAAGTTTCCGTGATTGCTTCATAAAGCCATTCTTCTTCTAGTACATAGTCACTTTCGGGGTGACGAACGAAAGGCAAATGTGCGTGAAGTACAAGTGCAACGTAGCCAGTAGACATAATATTAATTCCGAGCGGGACTTATATATCGATAGTTATGATTAGACAGAAGCATCCCTCCGGAAGGCACAAAGTTTTTGTCCGACAACCTTATCAGGTATGGCTCAATAAACAAAGCCCTATTGCGTTATTAACCGCAGAAGAAATACTTCCGGTTAGTCAGAAGTTAACAATATTTTAAGACTTTATGGTTATTTCTTAGCTATTCTTACTAATTAGATTTTAAATTTAAGGTTGGTTGTTAGTTGTTGGTTGTTAGTTGTTGGTGGTTGGTTGTTGGTGGTTGGTTGTTGGTGGTTGGTTGTTGGTTGTTACGAGTTTTTAACCTTTAACCTTTAACCTTTAACCTTTAACCTTTAACCTTTAACCTTTAACCTTTAACCTTTAACCTTTA
>JBHJOU010000406.1:0-4246 GCA_050329355.1 Rivularia sp. (in: cyanobacteria) | reverse complement strand
AGTGAGTTCGGAATTTATTTCATTTTCTATCTCAGGAGTTAATTTTTTAATAAACAAAGCCCTTTCAACTAATTGACGAATAGCGTACTTAGTTCTCATAGTCAGCAACCGTTATATATTTAATACCAATTATCTCAGATGTTTTTAAGTATAAAACGTGATCCAAATACCACTGTCGGAGTGATTTGAATCACAGATATAGCAGACAACTCGCTTGCTATCTCCCTCTATGTACAAGCCAATAGTTAAGGAAAAAATAAGGGTTGTTTATGTTTAATTAGCACCGAGACAAATTAGCCCCAATGCTTAATAGCTAAAAATTACAGATATTTTTTTACCTACTCTAGCAAGCAATCATGCTGGTTATATAGATTATTTTTGAACTTGAATTATAAAAAAGTATATTTAGCTACGGTTGTCTTGGGTATTTGATAATCTTTAAACAGAAATAGTGCAGTAATAAAGATTCGACAAAGAGAGCTAATACGAATGGTCGATGCGATAAAAAAAAGATTATGGTCAAATACATCTATCCTTTAAGCAAGAATATTTAACAGGATCTAATAATGCAAGCAATACTTGATAATCCCAAAATTACGATTATTCGACCCCAAGAGGCTTTAAATGCTGTCAATGCTTTGAAACTCGAACAGGAACTAGATACGGCACTTAGTCAAGCAAGTAATACGATTGTATTGCTAGATTTGGGGAAAGTTGATTTGATAGACAGCGCGGGTTTAATGGCGTTAGTATTTGGAGTAAAAAAGGCAAAGCAATTAGAACAACGTCTTTGCCTTTGCTCAGTTTCCCCTGCTCATAGAATTATTTTTGAACTTACTCAATTAGATAGAGTTTTGGAAATATTTGATAACACAACTTTAAGCAGCTAAAACCCAGAGGAAAGATTTTCTTCAAAAAGTTGATTTTGGCTGGTTTGAAAAAGAGTTAGGAGCGTTTTTTAAGTTTGAATCACCAAGCAATTCAGTTTTAATCCTCTCATAACTACAAATCAATGTTAATCTTGGAAGTGAGTGGCTGTAATTACTTAAAGTAGCTAAAAGATGGCATAGTGGCTGTTGCAGTAGATAAATTAATTACGTCGGATATTTCAAAACCATCCCGTTACCTGGGTAATGAGCTTTTAGCAAAACACAAACCTTGGGATACGGCGACGATACGCTGGGTGTTAACTTACCCAGAAGTATATGAAGTTGGTGCTTCTAATTTAGGGCATATCATTCTTTATAATATATTGAATGTTCAGCCCCGTCAGTTGTGCGATCGCGCTTATTTGCCGGGTGCGGATTTAACGGCAAAACTCAGAGCAACTCAAACACCTTTGTTTGCGGTAGAATCGAAGCGAAGTCTGGTTGATTTCGATATTTTGGGTTTTAGCCTGAGTTACGAATTAGGGGCTACCAACATTTTGGAAATGTTGGATTTGGCGGGTATTCCCTTAACTTGGGAAGAAAGATTAGTCGGAGATTATCCCTTGATTTTTGCGGGGGGACAAACTGCGACATCTAATCCCGAACCTTATGCTAACTTTTTCGATTTTATCGCTCTGGGAGATGGTGAAGAACTATTACCAGAAATTGGTTTAGTTTTAGAGGAAGGTAAAAAAGCCTTCTTGAGCCGTCAAGAATTATTGTTGGATTTGGCACAGATTCCGGGTGTATACGTACCGCAGTTTTACGACATGACTGCGGATGGTTCCGTTCATCCCAACCATCCAGATGTACCGGAACGGATTATACGGCGGGTTGCTAGTCCCATACCGGCTTATTCTATCGGGTTAGTTCCTCTTGTAGAAACCGTACACGACCGTTTGACAATTGAAATTCGGCGCGGTTGTACCAGAGGTTGTCGATTTTGTCAACCAGGAATGTTAACTCGTCCGGCGCGGGATGTGGAACCTGATACGGTTGTAGAAACAATCACAGAAGGGATGCGTCAAACTGGTTACAATGAATTTTCTTTATTGTCCCTTTCCTGTTCTGATTATTTAGCTTTAAGTTCGGTAGGGATGGAAATCAAAAATCGTCTCAAAGATGAAAACATTTCCCTTTCTCTACCCAGCCAGCGAGTAGATAGATTTGATGAAAATATTGCCAATATTTTGGGTGGAAGGCGGCAAAGTGGATTGACTTTTGCCCCCGAAGCTGGTACGCAAAGGATGCGGGATATTGTTAATAAGGGTTTGACTAATGAAGAATTACTTAGGGGGGTAAAAACAGCTTGGGAACAAGGATGGGATAAGGTAAAGCTATACTTTATGATTGGCTTGCCCGGTGAAACAGATGATGATGTATTGGGCATCGCTCAAACAGTCAGATGGTTAAAGCGGGAATGTTGGGCAGAAGGCAGAAGACCTTTGAACTTTAACTTAACAATTTCCAACTTTACACCCAAACCTCATACACCATTTCAATGGCACTCAGTTTCCACCACCGAGTTTAAACGCAAGCAGGAATTGCTGCGGCAAGAATTTCGGAGGATACGCTCGGTGAAAGTGAATTTCACCGACGTGCGGATTTCGGCAATGGAAGATTTCATCGGCAGGGGAGACAGAAGCTTAGGGACTGTAGTGCGTCGTGCTTGGGAATTGGGTGCGGGGATGGATTCGTGGTTTGACAATCTAGATAAAGCTTTTACCGCTTGGGAACAAGCAATATCCGAAGCTGGTTTAGAATGGAAATATCGCCAAGTGCTTTGTGGTGAGTGGAATGTAATGTCCGGCAGTAGTGTAGACGAACGCCTCGATCACCCCCTACCTTGGGACCACATAAACACGGGAATCGAGAAAAAATGGCTCAAAGAAGATTTGCAACGCGCTTTATTATCCGCCACTGTTCCCGATTGTTCCTTTGACGGTTGCTCCCATTGTGGGGTTTGCGGTACTGATTTTGGTCATAATATTGTAGTTCCACCGCCGCCGATTCCTGAATTTGCTGGAGATTTTGTTCCCAATACAACCAAAGCTCAAAGATTGCGAGTACGCTTTGGTAAACAGGATGATATGGCATTAGTCGGTCATTTGGATTTGATGAGAATTTTTGACCGAGCCGTGCGACGAGCGGGATTACCAGTATCATTTAGCGGTGGGTATAATCCCCAACCGAGAATATCCATAGCAAATGCCTTAACATTAGGAGCTACTAGTAGTAATGAAATTGTAGATTTTGAACTAACTGAAGAAATTGATGTTGATACTTGGAGAAACAATTTAAGTTCTTGCTTACCCCAAGGCATACCCATATATGATGTAGTGCAGGTGGATGCAACTTCGGGCAGCGCATCTCAACTTCTTGAAGCCGCCGAGTATTTAATTACTGTAAGTTGTAGTCAACAAGCAAATTCATCTCAATGGCGAGATTGGGTTGATGCCGTAAAAGCCAAAGAGGAAATTTGGATACAGCACAAAACCAAAAAAGGTAAAATGAAAACGGTAAATCTGCGCGAACGTTTGTTTGAGTTAGAATTTATCGAAACAGCCAACAAAGAATTAATTTCGAGTAATGCTGCTCAATTGCAGTATCTAGGAGCTTGCCGCAATGATGGTACATTGTTGCGTCCAGAACAAATTGCATTTATGCTTGAACTTGTAACGACAACAGAATTCAATCTGCTGCACATACATCGGAGCAAGCTAATTTTGGCAGTTTAATTTAATACCCTGTCCTTAAGGACGGGGTATGAGAGGGCAATTGTAGTTATCATGCCCTCTAACTTAAGATCAACTCGGAATTGATTTTTTATGACCTTGCGTTAGAATTAGATGAAGAGAATTTTTCTGGCGCTGCAACGGAACGAGCTGATTCATTACCCCGATGTACGGGGTGCAAAATCTTTCTATATTAGTGTGCAAGACCCTGGGATATTATCCCAGATCCAAGCATCGGTAGATAAAAGAACGCTCTCTCTAACTTGTTTATGGCTACGAACGTGAATCAGTCCCGATTTGTAAGTGCTTGATTCAATCTCTTCTCGCGCATTTGATGATTTATAACGTAACTACCTTTAACTAACACCTTTAATGGTCAAGGAAAAGGTATCACAAATTAACCACGAACGGGCGATTTAATTTATAATACGCAACCGTTCTGGAATTCCTAGGTTGCGTAAACGCAATGACAATGTGAATCGCTCGTGTTTATTTGAGCGAAAGTAAGTGCAATTTTATTACAGCAGCGCCTTGCAAGGGGAAGGCAGGGTAGATTGAATAACAACCCCTCCCCGAATATTT
>JBHJOU010000817.1:0-3444 GCA_050329355.1 Rivularia sp. (in: cyanobacteria) | reverse complement strand
TCATATTACAAGGTATTTTTGTAGAGACGTTGCACTGCAACGTCTGTTGATGTTTAAATTTGTAATCAGAATTCCCTGAAACAATAGATGATTAAAAGATAATTAAACACTGCTGATTTGACTTAATACAGAAAGTAAGCCAAAAAGTTTTTTCTCCCATCCACCATTGAAATAAGATGCCAGAATAAAACTATCGGATGCTTCAATGTATCCTGGTTGCATTTGAGAATACACCGACTGTCTCGCACTTCTTAAAGCAGTTTCCCGAATTCGATGTTGCAAACGTAACTGCGTACCACCTTCGACAGCTTTCAGTGTCCAAATGACAATGGAAGATTGACTCATCATGCAATCTTGCCAGGTGTAAACCAAACGCAAAGGCTCTTCAACTTCAATTACTTCACACCTAATATTTGTATCTATTCCCGGTAAAGATTGACTGTAAAAACAAAATTTACATCCTACTTGCGGCTCGAAGTCATTTTCCATCAGCCATGCAGCTAAAGCCCGACTGTTAGTTATTACTTGCCAAACTTTTTCAGGTGGATGGGGGTAAAATACTTCTTTGTTTAATCCAAACATGAATCTGACTCCAAATAATCGCTAAGAGCATCGAGTTTCTCTTGCCAAAATTGCTCGTAATTAGCAACCCAATTTGACACCTGTTTTAATTTTTCTGGCTTCAGCTTATACAATCGCTGCCGCCCTAGCTTACGCATTTCTACTAATTCAGCTTCGCACAATATCTGTAGATGCTGAGAAATCGCCGGTAAACTGATTGCAAAGGGTTCCGCTAACTGCTTAACTGGTTGCTCTCCAGTCAGTAATAAATCTAATATTCTCCTCCGCGTCGGATCTGCAATTACTTGAAAAACATCTGCACTTGCGGATTGTCGGCTCATATCAATTATCGATTAATGTCTGTAAAAACCTATCTAGAAGTAGATTGACAAAAAATTCCTCTTTTCAAAAATAGTTAAGCAATTACTTAAATATAATAATTAAGAATTCGCTTAAATGTCAATGTTTACATATATTAATTTATTAATTATTTCCTGAATCTTCCTATCTAGGGATGGAAGCAGATTTGTAGTTTTTTATATATTTATTTTGTTTGATTTTTTGGAACCTAAGCTTTGCATCTTGTTGTCACCCACGGAATATTAAGTTAAAACTAAACTCTAGCTAGATATTATTTCAGTACTTTGACCGTATTATTGCGTAAAATAATATCAATAAAGGTACAAGTATATATGAAATATAGTCGAAAACGTTTGAAGATATTTGTAAATATTTTGTAGATATATTTTGTACATTCATGATTGCACAGTTAGTTAAAAAACCATTAAAGACAGCGGAAACCGTGGTAGTGCGTTACGGTTCGTTTGCGGAATCAATCGCGATCGGACAATTAGAAAATGCGGTGAAAACGGGTAAATTTCCCGATAGTTTCAAATCATACACCAACCGCTTATCAGAAGAACAGCGTAATTTAATTGTAAAAGCGTTGAGAACGAAAATTCCCATCAATGTCGTCACCATGAGTAATTTACTTAATACTCAAATTGGGACGACAATTTTGCAAGATTTAGCCACCGTAATCTACCGAGAAGACGACGCAGGAGCAAAAGCCCTTAGAGCAAGTTTACTATTAGCAGCGAGCGAACCTACAGGATTTTCTTTACTGTCTTTTATTGCTGCTTATCCAAGCAAACATTTAGAAATCAATTTATCTCAAGCATTTAAAGTATTCAAAAATTTAAATACAGCATTTTGGCAAACTCAACAGTTTATGAGTGCGATCGCACCTCAACTTGCGAGCAGAGAACCCCAAATTCCTTTACCATTTGATGCAACGCAACCGGGAAGCGGTAAGGTTGAAGAACTGACATTAAATTTAAACGACGAAAGCAGAAATAGAAACATTCCCGTTGATATATATTGGTCAGATATTGCGAGTGATGAGAAACCAGTTATCGTATTTACTCACGGTTTTGGTTCAGTTCGTACTGAATTACGTTACCTAGCAAAACACCTTGCATCTTATGGTTTTGTAGTTGCAGCTTTGGAGCATCCCGGTAGTAACGAAGCAAATAACAACGCTGCGATACAAGGTAAAACTAGACTTTTAAAACCGCAAGAATTTTTGCATCGTCCTCAAGATATCAGTTTTGTGATCGATGAATTAGAAAAGCTCAATCAAACAGCGAATCACCCCTTACAAGGTAAACTCGCAACTCATAAAGTCATGGTGGTGGGATATTCTTTCGGTGGTGGTACGGCTTTATCAATCGCTGGAGCGCAATTGCAACCAGTAAGCCTCAAACAACGCTGTAAAGGTAACTTGGCTACTTTAAGCTTTGGACAAGGTATCCAGTGTATAGCACAGGAATTACCAGAAAAGAGCTATCAGTTACGCGACAAAAGAGTAAAAAGTATAGTCGCGATGAATCCAACAAGTTCTTTAATGTTTGGTGAAACAGGTTTAGCATCCGTAGAAATTCCGACTTTAGTATTAGCAAGTTCCGCAGATAAAACCACCCCCGCTTTAACCGAACAAATAATTGGTTTCCGCAAGATTCCCACTCCTAAATGGTTAGTTGGTATAGTTGGGGGTACCCATTTAAGCGTCAAAGATCCGATCGCGACTGTCGATCAAACCGGAAAACCCAATACTCCTTTAAGCGGTGATGAAGTCATCGGGGAACAAGCTACGGATATTCGCGAATTTGTCAAAGCGATTGTTTTGGCTTTTGCTGCTCAACTAACACCACAAGCAGATAAATACAAAGTATTTCTTACACCCGATTACGCTCAACTTGCTTCTACCAATCAATTTCCTTTCCGTTTAGTGACAGAAATTCCCGCCGATGCTGCAACTGTAATTGAAGAAATTGCCAAAAATCACAGCTCCCGAGTTAGTACCACCGGAATTAGGAGTTAATCAAGTATTTTCACCTTGTCTGCCCATCTCCCCATCCCCCCATCCCTTCCTCTCTGGGTAATTTACTTAAACTTTGTTATATCCACACAAAAAAAATCAGTGTCAAGCCTGATTGACATTTTGTAATGATTTCATTAAGATTATTTACATAAGTTCACAAAATTTTAAGTTGTATGGCTTAAAAGTGAATTATAATTTGAGACTTTCAAAATCTCTATTAATATTATCGACATTTGGTTTTTCAATAGACCTCGGATTGGTACCCGAGGTTTTTTTGTATCTGTACTATAAAGACGTAGCACTGCTACGTCTCTTTTTAGAGGATTTTTGGGAGATAGGGATTATTGTCAGTCAAATTATCGCTGTTTGGGCGAACTACGGCGCATTTCACGTTTTTCTTGTTCTAGAAGACGGCGATCGCGCCATTCCATTAAAGTTAAATAAATCACGCCACCTGTAACAGATACGAGTAGCACCAAGGCTGATATTGCCAAAATGTT
>JBHJOU010000480.1:0-14183 GCA_050329355.1 Rivularia sp. (in: cyanobacteria) | reverse complement strand
TTTGTTAACCAAGTTTTGCGGAAAAGTATGGGTAATGTCACCGCAACCACACCAATTGCCATTACTCCCCCCAAACTTAAACGTAATAAATAATCTGCAAAACTTAAATTAATTGCATCACCAACTAAAAATGTTACTGGATCTCCAACTAAAGTTAATAGTCCCGCAGCATTCGCAACAAAAACCATTAAAATTAATAACGGTACAAAATTCACACTTAATTCTTTCGCTATGGGGGGAATTAAAGGTGCTAACAACATTACGGTGGTAGCGTTAGGTAAAAATGCACAAATAGGAACAGTTATCGCAATAATTCCTAGTAATAAACGTTTACCTTCTCCTTTCACCAATAATAGTATTCGTGCAGCTAAATAATCAAAAATCTTTGTTGGTTGAAATGCTCTGACTAATACCATTACGCCGAAAAATAATGATATTGTTCCGTGACTTTTCGCAATATACCCAATTGCTTCTTCTAAAGTCATGATATTAGTAAAAACTAATAACAATGCCCCTAAAAAAGCTGCTACAGTCAAATTTATCCACTCTGTCATAATTAAACCAATGACAGCAATAAAGATGGCACCGCTCAACATTGCTTGCCAATTCCCCATAACAAGCTCCTCTAAATTTAATAGGATTAATTAGGAATTACTAGCCTCTAAACTAGTTATTAACTAGCAGGATTATTTGCTAATCAGATTTAGCCACGAATAATCAATTGTATTCGCTTAAATGCTATTACTGCAATCAAAAATTCGTGAGCAGTACATCACTAATAGTTAAATCTTAAAAATTGTATTCTATTCAATCAAAAAAATCATGCATCATATCCCACCAGGTAATAATTAAGTACACAACTGAAACGAATAATATTAGCCTGGGATAATAATGAAAACGAAACATCGTTAAAATGCTGTTTATCATCAATCCCCTCGAAGCCTACGAAGTTAGCTGACGGGCTAGGATTGAGAGGTATCCTTCTTACCAAGAAGTTATTAACGCTTCTAAGTAAAATACGCCCCGTAATAGTGGTTCCTCCGTTCCAACTTGAAAAAGATAAGCAGGATTAGGCTGATTTTTTGTTGATAATTATTGTATCATAATCTGTTTTTTTTGTAACCAAATCTACCGAAAGAGGGTTTTATTTTTAATTTTTTTTTGAATTGAAGTTTGTAATACAATATCTAGCCTACTTTGTTAAATAGATGCATTGCTTTCATTATAATTTTATAAACTTGAGTGAGAAAGAAGAAATAATATAGGAAAAATTGGAATAATTTATTTTAAAATTTGTTTGGCTAATTCTTCTAAGGAATAAACAATATTAATTTCAGGACGTACTAAAGCAGTTTGAATTTCTACGTCTTGTCTTCTCGGATAATTGGGATGAACTCCGATAAACAAAGGTTTATCCGTCATCGAGAAAGCACCGAGTTCGTAAAGGGTTATTGGACAAATTGTTTCTTGGGGAAACCAGAAAAGAATCGATGAAGCAAGTCGTAAATGTTTGTGTTCCCATGCAATCTGTTGTTTAGAAGCATCGGGATTATCAATCGGGAAATTAGCACGACGGGGATTTAAAATTATCCAAGGCAAAGGTTTTAATAATTCCACCATTTGCGATTGCCAATCTGGACAGTTGGAAATCCCACCAGCTAAGAATATTGCCTTTCCTTGACCATCAAACTCTTCTAACGCTTCAATATATATACTCATCTTAAAAGCAATAATCTACACCAGCAATTACTGCTAAAGCCATAGCATATTCTTCTAAATCGCGCCTGAGTAATTCTAATTCGCTTCTTAATTTTGCTTGGTGTTTCCAGTTTTTTTCGTGTTCAAAAGGACTAATATCGAGAGGACGTTGTGCTTCCCAGGTTTGTAATAAAAGATGCCATTTTGCGAGAAAAGGACGTAAACCGCGATTAAGTACGGTAATAGCTATTCCTCCAACTGACCGATGAGAAGCACCGATATCTGGGCCTGCTTGTTTGAGAATTTCTCGTGTAGTAGCAAATAAGCTGTGCAAAGACACAAGAGCTTCACGTAATAATCCGTGGTCTGTTTCTGGTTCTAAAGGCTGGATGGTGACACGGGTAACGAGTTCTACAAATAATGACCAAGCCGCTTTTCTTTCCGTATCATCCGGTTCCCATTCCGTTCCACCGATTCCAAAAGGTAGATTTACAGATACTTTTGTTAATTTTGTAGAGTCTTGTTTGGGCATTTTGAATTAACTCATTCATTTAAGGATTAAATAACAAAAAGAAACTGTCAAACAACGTACATCACCCTATAGCTTTAAATTGCGAAATACTTTTTAGCTCTTCCTCTTCTTCTTTGAGAACGTAGTAAAGCTCCCAATTTTGTTGAAGATTTAACCAAAAATTAGAGCTATTTCCAAAGAATTTTGATAATCGTATTGCTGTACTGGGTGTAATTCCTCGCTTTTGATTTACAAGCTCATTTATTCGCTGATAGGGAACGTGAAGTGCGTCTGCAAGTTGTCGTTGGGTTATTCCCATTGGTTCGAGAAAATCTTTTAGTAATATTTCACCGGGATGTGATGGGGATCTATATTTGGGAATTTTCATTTTTTGTTATCTCTTAGTGGTAATCAACTATTTCAACTTCTGATGCATCTTGCAGTGTCCATATAAAGCAAATTCTATATTGGTCATTAATCCGAATACTATACTGACCTTGGCGATCGCCTTTTAGTGCTTCTAACCTGTTACCTGGTGGAACTTTTATATCATCTAACGATGATGCTGCATTTAGTTGATCCAATTTTCTACGTGCAACTTCCCAACAGGATATAGGACATTGCTTTCGAGCTTGCTTTGAGTCATTGCCATCAAAAATGTCTTCAGATCCTTGGCTCTTAAATGATAATATCATAACTAGCATGATAACCGTGTCATCATGCTACCAGAAATTATTAACTTAATGGCTTTGTGCTTTTCTTTGGATAATCAAATAATCAAGGTAACGTGGTGTTTGAGAATTTATTTAATAAATTTATCTATTTGTTCCATTAAAGCAATACAGCGTTCTGGCTCATGTTGGTAACGCATACCTTTCCACCAGCTACGAAAATATGGAAAATATCCTTCAGGTGCATCAAGACTGAAATCAAGATTTGTATATTGAATCCATTCTTTTCTACCTGTTCTAATATTAATATGATACCAACCTATATCCGTAGTGAATTTATACCAATTATCTTTGTCGCTGTTATTAAGTTTATTCTTTCTAAACTGAAGAAATATATTTCTAAATTCTTTCTGTGGTGATAGGACATTTTCCCAAATACTTCTTTGCTTGCTAAATCCAAATTTTTGATTACTATATCTCATCCATAGTTCATCAATTGTCGATAGAATTTCAGGCGATAAGCTTCTAATTTCCTCTACACCTAGCCCCTCATCAATGTTTTTTTCTAATGAGAAAAGTAAGATGTTTTTAGTTTCCTCGTCAGCTTCCTGGAATTTCTCAGCTTTAAGAAAATCTTTTAATCGTTTGTAATCTATTTCTTTATTTGGACTGATAAAGTTTTCTTCATTTTTTAAGGCTATTTCAGTTTCGTAATTATATGGTTGTTGGTAGTTAATTTTTTGTAGTTCTGTTTGTGACTGTATTATAAGTGCTTGCGATTTTGGTTTCTGCATCTGTTCTTGAAAATCACGTAATAGCTGATTACCGGGATTTACTTTACAAGCTGCATTTAACAATTCCTCAATTTTTCCTTGAGCTTCAGCCCATTCAATCAATTTAAATACTATGACTGAATAATCTTCCCCCATCGCGATCGCGTTTTCGCATATCTTTTGTATCTTATTCAGGGTGGCAGAAGCTAGGTAGTAGGTTGGCTTCAGCTTTACAAATCGCCAGGGAATGTAAATCCCCGCTTAAGACGACTATGTAAGCTTATAGGGAGTAGGTTGGGTTAAACAAGAAAACCGTCTCGAATTTGTAACGACAATCTATATTAATGGTGCCGTAACCCAACATTAGGATTGCTGAACAACTTGATTATTCAAATACAAAATTTTTTAAAATACCAATTACCAATTATCAATTACCTATTACCCTTCCCCCTCTTCCCTTTCTGATAACTTTGACTATTTGGCTGATTTGTAAACTCTTTTTTAGGAAACAATTTCTCTTCTAACTGTTCGTAACTACCTTCAAAATCGCATTTACCATACAAAGGACATTTCTTACAATAAACCCCATCGGTATAACGTTCTAAGTTCTCACGATTAAAGAAATAAGGTTTATGACTAAAGGTACTCGCTACCCATTGCCATGACATATTATTACTCGCGGGGTCTCCATCTAACAAATGTTCTAAAAACCATTTTGCGCCAGCTTGCCAGCGAATTCGCCGCCAATGTACGATATATGCTGCAATCCACATCCGCATATGATTGTGTAGATAACCAGTTTCGCGCAATTCTTGACTAAAGCTATCAATACAAACTAATCCTGTAGTACCTTGTTGAATATCTTCGGGTAAATCCGCTGCGTATTCGGCGATGCTGTTACCTGTTTTATATTCTTCTCTATCTTCCCAAATCCCATCACCTAATTTTACATACAATCTTTGCCAATAGTCGCGCCAACCTAATTCATTAACTAACTTTGTCGCATCATCATCATTACTGACTTTATTTAATGCATAGTCTCGCACTTCTCGCAAGCTCACAACACCGTAACGCAGATAAGCGGAAAGTTTGGTAACTCCACCAGTTAAAAAATTACGTGTTTTTGCGTATTTTTTTGGGTCTACTTTTTGTAGCGCTTTTTCGGCGGCTTTACGTCCACCTACGGTTTCGCTAATATGTTCGTCTCGTTTTGCAGCTTCGGGAAATTGTTCTTTGAGGTAAGCGATCAATTCTTGACGGTGGTTAAAGTCGCGACGCATTTCGTTAATCATTGGTAATAGGGCATGGGGAATAGAGTATTGGGGATGGTAAATATAGCGGTTTTCTGTTGATTAGAATACATTCAAATTGTGGGGTGGACATCCTTGTCTGCCCAGTTTTTACCAATTGAAAACCGCTATATCCCGTCAACCCGACTTAAATGTTAAGGTTGATTCACGAAAAAAAATAATGTAACTATTATTACTTTGAATCTAATGAATTTAAAATATCAAAACCAAATAAAAATTATTTTGCTTTTATTTTTTAGCACATCTGCACTATATTTTCTACTAGCTCGCTTGGGATTTATTTTTCCTCTTACTGATATTGCGGAAGTTTTATGTATTAAAGGTTGTCCGTTACTAGAAGTTATTCATTCTCCTTTACCTGGTAATGAGTTACTAAATTATGGTCAAACACTAGAAGAACTAATTGGAAAAAACATAGATCAAGCCAAAACCTCAATTTTGATTGAAAAATCCAAATATAGAATTACGCTTTACTATCACAAAAAGCCGGTTAAATCTTATCCCGTAGTTTTTGGTAGTAGTCCGAAAGGGGATAAGCTGCAAGAAGGTGACAGACGCACTCCTGAAGGTATTTTTCGGATTAAAGATTTATATCCTCATCCTTCATGGTCTAAATTTATGTGGTTAGATTATCCCAATGCTGCATCTTGGAGGAAGCATTTTCAAGCCAAAAGCCAAGGTAAAATTTCCTGGTTTAATTCTATCGGTGGTCAGGTTGGTATTCATGGTGTATTCCAAGGAAATGATGGAATAATAGATCAGCAACAAAATTGGACTTGGGGTTGTCCGTCATTAAAAAATCAAGATGTGGATGAATTATACAACGTAGTTAAAGTGGGAACCTTAGTAGAGGTTGTTCCTTAACTCTTACTTCCTTGGGATTATTAGTCGCTTTACCGTCTGTTATCAGTTCCCATCCTAAAGGAATATCTAAACTTTGGTAAGATGGTTGGATTGAGGTGGTTTGTATGGGATATTTATTAGCTAATAAATAACTAATAAACATAATAATATTGCGATTAATATTTATCACCTTCATCAGCTTAACTACGATCATATATTAGAGTCAGGGGAAATAAAGATGGATAATTCACAGGAAATCTTAGTTGAGAAAAATGTCAAGTACAATGTAGAATTTAATGGTAAGGTTGTTTCGATTGAGAATGTACCAGTTCGCATAAACGAAGAAACTCAAGAATATTATGTTTCATCAACAGTGGTACAATTCATAGTAAATGTCGTTTTAGAACAATTCACACAAGCTTAGTTTAATCTTGAACGGTATTTCAAACCATTACTACACAAACGAAGCCTGTCTGTGTAAGTCAAAAATCATTAGTCCAATCACGTGGACTTTTATTGTGTAGTTAAGTCGGTTGGCGTTGAAAATTGTAATTGGGACAAGGCAGTCGGAGTAAGAGTTTAAGGCTAATTTACATTCTGTAACATAGTTCTGTTTATTTCTGCCAACTTACTTAGTATCCTATATTCGCTTTTGTAGAGACGCAATATATTGCGTCTCTAATAACTAATTTCTAATCATTATCAACAGCGTGTTGCTTCAATTCATCCAAAGAAACATACTCTAATGCAGCTTCGTGAGTAGCAGATAAAACTACTTTTGGTGCTACTCCATCATCCATTGCTTCTTTCCATCGAGAAGCACACAAACACCATTTATCCCCTGGTTTTAAACCAGGAAAATCATACATTGGCACAGGAGTACTCAAATCATTTCCCATCGATTTCGTGTAGGTGAGAAATTCTTCTGTAACTTCCGCACAAACTACGTGTACACCAAAATCTTCAGGTCCCGTATCACACATTCCATTCCGTAAAAATCCTGTCATCGGAGAAGTACAGCAAGGTTGCAGTTTTTCTCCAAGTACGTTTTTTGCTTCTGACATAATACCAATTATCAATTACCAATTATCAATTATCAACCATCAATTACCAACTAACCAGCTTTCTTTCCTTGATAACCTGCTGATAAACTATTTCTGTTTGCTTCGCAATTTTCGCCCAATTAAACCGCTTTTCTAAATCGGAGTAAGCATTATCTTTTAACCACTGACAATAACCGGGATTTTTCAACACTTCCAAAATTCCCCAAGCTAAAGAATCTGGATTATTTACATAAGTGACAACACCTGTTTTAGTATGTTGAACTACTTCTGGAAAACCGCCTGTATCGGAAACTACTACTGGTACGCGAGCGGCAAAGCTCTCTAACGCAACTATCCCAAAGGGTTCGTAAAGACTGGGGAATACCGCACAGTCGGCAATTGTTTGAAATTTATCTAAGTATTCATCAGCTATAAAGCCGGTGAAATAGCATTTATGCCAAATACCCAAATTCCAAGCTTGTTGTTTGAGTTGATTGGTATTACCACCACCGATAATCACAAATTTGACTTTAGCTCCCATGGACGCAAGTACTTTGGGTGCTGCATTTAATAATACAAATATACCTTTTTCATAGGTCATGCGACCAACATAATAAACGATTTTTTCATCATCTTCAGCAAATTGACGGCGGAAATCTTGTTTATGAAACTGTTGATGATGCTGCTTTTTTTCGGCACGGATACCGTTATAAATTACATCAATTTTATCCCAAGGACTGTGTAAAGAACGTTCCACTTCCCGACGCATATAATTACTGCAAACAATAACTCTCCAAGCTTCAAAAGTCAATTCGTTTTCTTTGCAATCGATGTAGCTTTGAGTATGATTATGAATACCGTTGTGTCGTCCCGATTCGGTCGCGTGAATGGTCGCAATTAGAGGAACTTTGAAAGTATGTTTAAGGGCGATCGCCGCATCTCCAACCAACCAATCGTGAGCGTGAATTAAATCAAAAGGACCTTCCTCTAACAGCAATTTACCACCTTGTCGTCCCATGCTTTCATTCATGTTGACTATCCAGTGGAAAAAATCATTACTTGCTTGTACGGGTACCCGATGTATTTTTATTCCTTCGACTTCTTCAAAAAGTGGTGCTTCTCCAAATTCCGGTGTAATTAAGTAAACTGAATGTCCTAACTTTACTAATTCGGGGTATAACTCTCCAACATGACGGGCAATTCCACCAACAATACGAGGAGGAAATTCCCAACTTAATACCAGTATTTTCATCTTTTACTCCCTACTCTTTATAAATTGTTGATTTTTTTAACCAATTAAAATAATTAAAAGTGCGATCGCTATTTTTGACGGGAGTATAATTACTCAATTTTGACTCGTTGTAACAATTCGCTGACACAAATATTTGGGAATGGATTAGAAATATCGGAGTTAGTCGTTAGTTGATAGTTGATAGCTGATGGTAGTTATTCATTTCTCCCCATCCCCCCATCACCTTGTTCTAAACTTGCTCCCTAAACTTTAACCACTCTTCCACTGCTTTTTGCTGGGAATTTACGGCTTTTTTTCATAAAATTACACCATTTTTGCAGTCAAATATTCCATATTCTTGATTATTCGTAATTTTATCAACTAAATTGACTAATTCTGCCAATAAACCACCGTCACTGCGGAAAGCTGGTGCATACTTCTGGAATTGCCATAAATCAGCAATTAGATAATCCATTTTTACTACTTCTCGTTTGTCGTTTCGCAATTCCAACATTGGTAAACGGAGAATTTGGCGACGACTCGAAAGGTGACTCCTAACTTTTCCCCATCCCCCCATCTCGTGTTAGAAGATATAAGTGACTTACAATTCATAGAAAATGGCTACTTTAACTGCTGACGCTCAAAATTTACTTTCTGACTTAATTGCCCGTTACTCCCAAAAGGTTGATTATTTGATGATTCGGCTTGAGGAAGCTGAGGGAATTGATATTTTGTTACGGGGTGATCAGGTGGAGACTCTGAGCGAATGTATTTCGGTTGGGGGACAAGTTAGAGCTTGTTATAAAGGTGGATGGGGTTTAAGCAGCTTTAATCATCTTGCCACCATTGAAGACCGTATTCAAGAAGCAATTGCAGCCGCACGAATTGTCGGTGATCAGGAAACTATATTAGCTCCGATTATTCCGGTGCAAGCAGTATGTCAATTACCACTGACGGGTACTGACCCCAGAAACATTCCGTTGAGTCAAAAAAAGCAGTTGTGTGACAATTATGCTGATTTACTCAAAAGTATAGACCATCGCATTACCACTACCTCCGTGCGTTATGGTGATAGCGCTCAAAAAGTAATTATTGCCACTTCCGAAGGTACATTGATCGAACAGTCATGGGTTGATATGGAAATGCGTTTCGCTGCAACCGCTAGAAATGGTGATACCGTACAAACAGGTAGAGAAACTACAGGTTCCCGTAAAGCTTTTGAGGATTTAACCAGTTTAGACGAACAAATTACCAGCGCTGCACGTAGAGCTATATCTGCTTTATCTTTACCTCCAGTCAAAGGTAATACTTATACTGTAGTCATCGACCCAATTCTTACCGGCTTGTTTGTTCATGAAGCTTTCGGACATCTTTCTGAAGCGGATATGGCTTACGAAAACCCGGATTTATTAGAAGTAATGACCCTAGGAAGACAATTTGGACCGGAAGAGTTGCAGATTTTTGATGGTGCTGCACCGCAGGGACATCGCGGTAGCTATTATTACGATGATGAGGGTACTCCTGCTAGTACTACTCAATTAATTAAAGATGGAGTTTTAGTCGGACGTTTGCATTCTCGCGAAACCGCAGGCAAGTTAGAGGAAGCCCCCACAGGAAATTGCCGCTGTCTTAATTATCACTATTCCCCCATTGTACGGATGACCAACACCTGGATTGAAAGAGGGAAGACTCCTGTAAATGACTTGTTTTCTGGAATCAAAGAAGGAGTTTATGCCCTTAATTGGCTGGGTGGAATGACTAATGGGGAAATGTTTACCTTTAGCGCTGGGGAAGCATGGATGATTAGAAATGGTGAAATAGCCGAACCTGTTAAAGATGTCACTCTTTCTGGTAACGTTTTCCAAACTTTAAAAGATATTGAAGCCATCGGTGATGATTTTTATTGGGATGAATCTGGAGGTTGTGGTAAAGGTGGACAAAATGGTTTACCTGTAGGTTGCGGTGGTCCCAGTTTAAGGATAAAAGATGTAGTAGTAGGGGGAGAGGCTGCTTAAGGAGTTAGGAGTTAAGAGTTAGGAATTTTAGAGACGGGGCGTATTACTACGTCTGTATCGGAGTTCAAAGTTAAGGAGTTAATAATCATGAATGTTGACAATTGACAGTTGTTTATTACCAATCTATAACCTTTAACCTTTAACGAAATATCGCAATATCAACTTGTTGTAATAATTCCTCTACATTTGAACTATTATTTAAAACAATATCAGCTTTCTGGATTTTTTCCTTTAAAGACATTTGACTGCTGATTCTGGCTTGTGCTTGTTCTAAGGTTAATTGATTTCGCTCCATCAATCTTTCTAACTGCTGTTGTTCCGAACAGCTTACCACCCAAATTTCCGTTACTAAGTCTGTCATACCCGCTTCAAATAATAAAGGCACAACTAAAATGAGGGTTTCTACTGATGTTTCTTTGATGGCGACAGAAAGGCGATCGCCAACGTAAGGATGAATCAAGTTATCTATCCACAAACGTTCTTGTTGATTATTAAATATGATTTCACCTAATTTTTGTCGGTTGAGACTGCCATCAGCGAGTAAAATTTTTTCTCCGTAACGTTTGACTATTTGCTGTAAAAGCAGTGAATTAACAGCAACAGCTTCTCTAGCATAAATGTCTGCATCCAATATCGGTAAATTATAAGCATCAGCTAAATAATTAGCGACAGTTGTTTTACCTGTCGCTATACCACCAGTTAATCCGATTATACGTTTCATGAATTATTGACAATTAGGAATAGGAGTTGATTCGTAATTATCCATTATCTATCAACAATTCCCAATTACCCATTTTCTATTACCTATTCCCTATTATTCGTTGTCCAATCAATAATTGCTTGGGTTAACCCTTCCAAAGTATAATCTGAAGCCTCAATATCAACCCTTCCGAAATAAGTTTGACAAGCAATAGAAGTCTGGGGGCCAATGGAAGCAATACAAACATCTTCAAGATAATTGGATACCACAGATGATTGATTGTCTTGAGAATCATCTGAAAAAATTTTTTCTGCTAATTGACTAAAAAATTTCACCGTTTTAGAACTCGCAAAAGTAATTATATCAACGGTTCCACTTTGCAAAGCTAATTCCGCAGAAGGTAAAATTTCATCGGGACAGCAAGATTGATAAGCACTTACTTCCATCACGGATGCTCCTTGATTTTCAAATTCCCTAACCAAATCTTCCCTTCCACCAGTTTCAACCCTGGGGAATAAAATCTTTTTACCCGCAAGTTGTTCGGGAAAATTTTCTATTAAAGAATCAGCAATAAAATTGGGTGGAATAAAGTCAGGTTGTAAATGATGATTTTTCAGGATTTTCGCCGTTTTTTCGCCAACAACAGCAATTTTCAAATTAGCTAAGGTACGCGCATCTTTACCCAATACCATTAATCTTTCACAAAAATAATTGATGCCGTTGCCAGAAGTCAGAATTAACCAGTCAAATTCTGCTAAATTTGCGATCGCCTTATCTAAAGCGTCCCAACTTGAAGGGGGACAAATTTCTAATGCAGGCATTTCAATAACATTAGCACCTGCATCTGTAATTAGCCGAGCAAATTGACTTGACTGTCCTACTGAACGAGTAATTAAAACAGTTTTTCCACTCAAAGGCAGAGTAGGAGATACTGTTGCAGAAAGTTGGGAAGATGGAGTTGGTAACATGAATTTGGAGTGCAAAGCGTCTCTAAGATGGGAAAGCCTCTAATTACATATTCTCAAAAAACCTGGCATACTCTACCACTGAACCAATTACAATTACACTGGGTGACAAATGCACCGAATGCACTTGTTCTACGATTGTGGAAAGCTTACCAATCCATACTTGTTGCTCGGCTGTACCGGCTTTACGAATAATCGCAATGGGAGTAATACTTGTAAATTTATTTTTTCCATTTTTGATTAATTGGTGTATAATTTCTGAGAGATGTTGTCCACCCATTAAAACTACCAGGGTATCTAACCTTGAAAGCGCCTCCCAATCTAGATTCTCTGGTTGATGAGCGCTGAATACAGCGAAGCATTTACTCATCACTGCATCCGTAAGAGGAATTCCTGCAAACATTGGTGCAGCTATTGCCGAAGAAATACCCGGAACAGCTTCAAAATTACAACCAGCAGCGTATAAGGCTTGAATTTCTGAAGTACAACGGCCAAAAATGAACGGGTCTCCAGATTTTAGCCGAATCACAATTTTACCCTGTTGGCAGTATTTTATCAACAATTGATTAATTTCTGTTTGCGGAGTACTCGGTAAACCCCCCCTTTTACCAACATAAATTTTTAAGCAGTTATTCGGTACCAACTCCAGCAACTGTTCATCTACCAGAGCATCATAAACTAACACCCCAGCTTGAGGTAGCAGTCGATAAGCCTTTACCGTTAGATATTCTACATCTCCGGGTCCAGCACCCACAAGATAGACTTTGCCAATAGGTTTATTCAACCGATTTTAGATTTTAGATTTTAGATTATGTCCTAATGTCCTACGAACACACTGCGTTAGTGGATTGATTCCACAGATAAATCTGGGAGCTTCTAGCATTAACGAATAATTGGTCATATCTTAACAGTTATCAGTTAACAGTTATCAGTTATCAGTCACGTTTATACAATAATAGAACACCATACGCATACAGATCAAAGAACCTAACCAAGTACTCTATCAGTTATCACCGGGCAAGTCGATTGTTAACTGATAACTGATAGGGGGTATTAATTACGAATAGCAGGGTAGCTGCTTGATCTCTCATATCAACTGTTAACTGTTAACTGTTAACTGATTATTAAAACGCTCCTACACGAGCAATAATTACGTAAATTGTTTTAAAAATTAACGATAAGTCATATAAAGGATGCCATTTTGCTTGATATTGTAGGTCTAGCTCAAACACTTGCTCGAATTCCTTAATTTGAGAACGTCCATTTACTTGCCATTCACCTGTTAAACCAGGTTTGACCTGCAAACGTTGCCAGTGATGTTCACAATAGTGCATTACTTCGTCATTCGTAGGGGGACGAGTTCCTACCAAACTCATTTCACCAACAAAAACGTTCCAAAACTGAGGTAATTCGTCTAAGCTCGTGCTTCTTAAAAAACGTCCTACTTTTGTAACTCGAAAATCATTTTTACTTTTAAAGAAATGTCCCTTCGCTTCATTTTTTACCTGGGATTTTAACTGTTCCGCATCCGGTACCATGGAACGAAATTTGCGAATCCGGAAAGTGCGTCCGTAAAGTCCGTGTCTTTCCTGGGTAAATAAAATTGGTCCGGGACTATCTATTTTGATTGCGATCGCGATTGGTAAAAATACAATGGCTAAAATCGTCAAACCCACCATACTTCCCAAAATATCGAGAAAGCGCTTGAATTTAGAAACTACTGAGGGATGTGGGGTAATTTGCCCAACCCAAGTATTAGAATTTGCACCTTTGATTAAACTTGTCATTTGTAATTGGAACATCGTCAAGCAGCCGTTGTGAGCGAGAAACGTATTCCTACGTAACAATATTTTGAATATAGACTTTGCTTTATCTATCTAATCCATTTCTACCAGTATATTTACTCAATCTTCATTCGTTTTACGGGGATCGCAATGATTTATAAATTTTATGTAAATAAAAACAAATGTATCTAATGGTAGATTACATAAAAAAGAAAATGTGCATAAAGAACGCGAAGATCTTAAAATTTGCTACTAGGTGAATGGGTAATCCTGAATATTGGTTTGATACCTAAACTTTTTACTGTGTAGCGAATAGAACTGATTTTTTTTGTAATTTTTATCATTGATTTGATCAATATTTGGTTGTATGGTAAGGCTTATAAACTATAGAAAAAGAATATCAATGAGTTAGAAATTTCGTTTATAAGTAGGAGGTTATACAATGCCTGCGATAAAAGGGTCAAATGATTTGGATGAATGTTTGAATACATTACTTGTGATGAATCGGAGTTAATTATCCGTTGTCAACTTCCTTGATGTGCATTTCATCCGGTTTTTGGGAAAGATGATCAATAGCATCCCTTTTAAAGTAGTGCTGCATAGTACTACATTCTGTATTAATTGCGGTAGGGGATGAGC
>JBHJOU010000177.1:0-3765 GCA_050329355.1 Rivularia sp. (in: cyanobacteria) | reverse complement strand
CATGTTGCTGGTGGTTTTCATCGTTATACAGTCGATCCCACTTGGACTGTACCCCATTTCGAGAAGATGCTCTATGATAACGGTCAGATAGTCGAATATTTGGCTAACTTGTGGAGTGCAGGAGTCGAACAACCAAGCTTTCAAAGGGCGATCGCCAAAACTGTACAATGGCTGCAACGCGAAATGACAGCACCTCAAGGTTATTTCTACGCTGCTCAAGATGCAGATAGTTTCATTACCCAGGAAGATTTGGAACCTGAAGAAGGAGCATTTTACGTTTGGAGTTACAGTGAATTAGAACATTTGCTCACTTCACAAGAATTAACCGAACTGCAACAAAATTTTACAGTTACACGAAACGGTAATTTTGAAGGTCAAAATGTTTTACAAAGACGTAACTCGGAACAATTAAGCTCCAATATTGAAGCTATCTTAGAAAAATTGTTTGTTGCTCGTTATGGTAACAGTAGCAGCCAATTACAAACTTTTCCTCCCGCTGGCAATAACCAAGAAGCAAAATCCCATAATTGGCAAGGTCGTATTCCAGCAGTTACAGATACTAAAATGATTGTGGCTTGGAATAGTTTGATGATTTCCGGTTTAGCAAGAGCTTATGCAGTGTTCTCAGAACCACAATACTTGGAAATGGCAACTCAAGCAACCAAGTTTATTTTAGATCATCAATTTGTTGATGGAAGATTTCACAGGCTCAATTATCAAGGAAAACCGAGTATTTTGGCTCAATCGGAGGATTATGCTTTATTTATCAAAGCTTTGCTAGATTTGCATCAAGCTTCTTTAAAAACCCAAAACCAATCTTCCTTGTGGTTAGAAAAAGCGATTTCTCTCCAAGATGAATTCAACGAATATCTCTGGAGCATCGAATTATATGGTTACTTTAATACTGCAAGTGATGCTAGTCAAGAATTGATTATCCGAGAACGCAGCTATATAGATAATGCCACACCTGCTGCTAACGGAATCGCTTTATCTAATTTAGTACGACTAACTTTAGTTACAGACAATCTTCAATATTTGAATTTAGCAGAACAAGGTTTAATTGCTTTTCGCAACGTCATGAATAGCACACCTCAAGCTTGTCCAAGTTTGTTTGTAGCTTTAGATTGGTATCGAAACTGTACCTTAATTCGTACCGTGAAACAGCGGATCAACTCCCTAATATCTAAATATTTACCCGTTGCTGCATTTGCAGAAGTATCCGATTTACCACAAAATAGCATCGGTTTAATTTGTCAAGGATTAAAATGTCTCGCACCCGCACAAAGTGAAGAGCAATTATTGCAGCAAGTAGTTTCTAGTTATAAGAGAGGGAATTGAGGGGACTTTCGGGATGGGGAGATAAGGGGACTTTCGGGACAAGGGGACTTTCGGGATGGGGGGATGGGGGGATTAATCCAAAATCCAAAATCTAAAATCCTCTTAACCTTTGACATCCGTCCCCCCAAAACTATAATCTAATTTAATAATTACTCACTGTTTACTATTACCTATAGCAAATTTCAGTTGAGTCCAATACACTAAAACCTCACCCCCTTCCCCTCTCCTGTCAGGAGGAGAGGGGTGCCCGGAGGGCGGGGTGAGGTAAAATTTATTTGTATTTCACCCAAGTGAAAACCGCTATATTCCCTATTACCTATTCCCTGATACGATGAAACATACGCTTTCGGTACTTGTAGAAGATGAAGCGGGAGTTCTCTCGCGCATTGCTAGTTTATTTGCTCGTCGCGGCTTTAATATTGAAAGTCTTGCGGTAGGCCCCGCCGAGCAATCAGGAATTTCTCGAATTACCATGGTTGTACCCGGTGATGATCATATCATCGAACAACTTACTAAGCAATTATACAAGTTGATTAATGTTCTTAAGGTTCAGGACATTACTGAAATACCTTGTGTGGAACGAGAGTTAATGTTACTCAAGGTGAATGCTACTAGCAGCAATCGTTCCGAAATAGTTGAATTAGCTCAGATTTTTCGCGCACGAGTCGTAGATGTTGCAGAAGATTCCTTAACCGTGGAAGTTGTCGGAGATCCAGGAAAAATAGTGGCGATCGTTCAGGTATTGCAAAAGTTTGGTTTACGAGAAATTGCCCGTACTGGAAGAATTGCCTTAACTCGCGAGTCTGGTGTAAATACAGAATGGCTCAAATCTTTGCAAGCTAAGGTTTAAGTGAAAGTACCTTTAGGAAAAATTGTCACTCGATTTACGAAAGCATCAAATTAATGCCAATTTGGCATGACTTAACTGATAAAAACTGTTAAATATTATATTGAGAGAAAAAACAGTTAGATAGGTTACAGCAAGTATTAATTTTTTGTCCATTTCTACTTGCTCGATTATTAAAACTGTTTGTATAGAGTATTAAGTGTGACTATTTATGACGGCTGAGTAAAACTTGGTTAGACCAAGATTAATTTTATAGAACATTTTTTGGTGCAAGATTGTAATGTCAAAATTTGGGTAAAACGAAATAATCAACGCAAAACTATTAAGTTAACTTGATATCAAACATAGTAGGTTAATAATTTTGCATAATATTTGATTAATTTGTTTGCCACAATTGATACATTGCCTTTAGGGAAAATCAAATAGCGAGTAGGGTTTTGAAAATTACTTACTCAACCGCTATAGAAACCCCCTATATAATAATTACTCCCAAGTACTCCAAACAGTCTATTGAAGACGATTAATTTACATGAGTGCTTTTTATTTGGTGCATAGAAGTGCTTGATTTGTAGATATTTAATGATATTGATTAATTAGGAGAAGTAATGTATCGAATACATTAAGCAAAAGCTTTTAGATAATTAATCAAGCCGATTTTTTAGTATCGGCCGTGCTTTTTGGGTTAAATTCAGTCGAGTTACTAAATTTTAAATGACTTTTGTCTATTGATGATTGTTTGATAGGTTTCTTTTAATAGTCCGTGCGAACAATAAAAATTAATTGCATTCATTATTAACGCCCTGATTGCTGTATTCAAGGGTATGTTTGTTGCAGATTTCCCAGGAGATATTCTTCGCGATGAATAGTTTGTTCATGGTTTCTCATTGGCTAATTGATAAATCAACAAAAATTTTGTTGAGTAAATTATTGAAGCTAAGAAACCGTCATTTATTGATTTTTGATGTGATTGTGTTTATGATCACGCCGCTTTTAGCGTTGATATTGCGTTTGGATGGTGATTTAGCTCTTCAATCCTACATATCCGATTTAGTAATAGCAACATTATTGTTTTTGATCGTAAAAATTGGTGTACTTTATAGCTTTGGTTTTTATCGTCGTTACTGGCGTTATGCGAGTGTAGAAGAATTGACATATGTAGCGATGTTAATAGTGGCTGCGGTAGTAATCCAAACCCTATTATTTGACGTTGTAAATTTTACTTTACCTTGGACAGTAGATAGACTACCGCGATCGCTACCATTTATCGATGGATTGCTATCAATAATTTTTATCGGTACATTGCGTTTTAGCGTTCGAGTTGTTGAGAGAGCCAGACATTCGCGTACAGCCTTTACTCCTGGATTTCCCCATCAAAAGGAACGAGTACTGATAGTCGGTGCGGGAAGTGCAGGAGTCAGCTTAGTGCAGGAAATGCAGAGGAGCTTGGAATTTTGTCCTGTAGCATTTATCGACGACGATAGAAGCAAATTAAACGCCCGGATTCGGGGAATTTATGTAGTTGGCGATCGCCATGCAATCCCTGAAGTTTTGCAACCGTTGAGGGTGGACAAGGTAATTAT
>JBHJOU010000466.1:0-2969 GCA_050329355.1 Rivularia sp. (in: cyanobacteria) | reverse complement strand
ATGACAAGTTGGGATCAAGCAAGACGAATTTTAAATCCTGGAGAACTTTTATCAAAAGTGCGTGCTAAAACGGTTGAGCAGATGTTAGAAAGTGTTTTGAAAAAAGCCGCAGAAAAAGGTTTAACTAAAATTCCACCAGAAGCAAATTATTTGATAGCTCTAACACAACAAATTGAATATTATATTGATGGAGAAATATTTCAAGAGGCTGCCGAAGAAATTAGAACCGGAAAAAATCGGAATATGAGTAGTGTATATGCTCAAGCTATTCGTTATTATATTCAAGAATTTACGTCCAATTGTGTCTCTATTGGGTAATTTTTCTTGTTATTACTCCTATTCGGTCAAAAAATTACCGAATCGAGGGGACTCTCAGTAGGGAGTAGGGAGCAAGACATTACCTTGCTCCCGCTTCCCTCGCTATCAAACAAATCAATCGTCATAAACTGCATAAGTCCTGTTTGCTCACATCTATTTACCTTCATAGGGAGGTGAAATCAAATCATGCCTAATTCAATTTATTCTCAAGATTTAAGACTTTTGTTACCAGAAACCGTCTGGTTGGAACAGGAACATTTTTTGTTGGCAAACCAGATTAGTTCTTCACAGATAACTAATGCTACTGATAATTGGCAAGTATATCTTAATACACTAGCCCTAATTGCATTAGAAGTTTGGTTACAGGAGCGTTTACCGAATCAAGTAGTTCTAAGGGATATTAATTTTATCGCAACTGCTGGAAATCTCACAGTTGGTGAATATAAATTTTGCGCGATCGCAACTGAACATTTGCTTTCGGAGATTGTTGCAATACCACAACAGCTAATTGCAAATCCAGAATCTTCGGCTCATTTTTACGTGGTACTTGAGGTATTGGAAGAACAGGAAGAAGTTGTAATTAGAGGATTTTTACCTCACAAACAATTAGTTGAAGTTAAAAGTAATTTAGAATTACCCATATCTGAAGGTTGTTATCAAGTACCGCTGACTTTATTTGATATTGAACCAAATCATCTATTACTTTATCAGCATTACGTGCAAGCAGCAGAATTCATTGTACCTATAGTTAAAAATCAAGTTACTCAAGTCAGTGAAAATGTATCAAAAATCTTACATTCAACTACTACTAAATTAAGTCAATGGTTACAAGGAGTAATTGATGAAGGTTGGCAAGCAATAGATTCGATTTCCAATCCAGAATTGAATTTAGCTTTTAGTACTAGAAATCTTGATAAATATACTAAAGGAGCGAAAATTATTGATTTAAGCATAGATTTAGGTAATAATAAAGTCGCTTTGTTGCTCAATGTATCTTCCGAAACATTTTCTGTTGTTGATTCTAGTATTAAAAGGGATGAAAATGAAGAAAAAATTAAGGTTGTAGCACAGTTATACCCCATGGATGAAGAAAGATTTTTACCGCAGGATATCAAATTAATTTTGCTATCTAAATCTGGAAAAGTACTGCAAGAAGTTACTTCGAGAATTCAAGATAATTACATTCAATTGAAAGCTTTTAAGGGCGAGTCGGGGAAAAAGTTTAGCATTCAGATAAGTTTCGGAAATACCATTATTAAAGAGGATTTTGAATTTTAGAAAATGTTAACTTATTACTTATTCAGCGAACAGATAACGGTAAAAAGAGGTTAGTAAATAGATAATATAACTATGGATGTAAATTCAAATACTTCTATCGACAACCCTCGAAATCAAGACCAATCAAAAAGTAAACGGCTTGTATCTATAGATGTTTTACGTGGCTTGGTTATGGTTTTGATGACATTAGACCATACGAGAGATTTTTTTTCTAATGTTGGTTTTAACCCATTAGATATAGACCAATCAAATATTGCCTTGTTTTTGACTAGATGGATTACTCATTTATGTGCGCCATCTTTTATTTTTCTCGCAGGTGTCGCAGCTTATTTATCTTTAAAACGCGGGAAAACTAAACATTTATCCCATATGTAACTGGTTTTCTAACTATAAATCGATAAATATTGGTGGTTGAGTTTTCTATAACAGTTAGGACTTATCCATTAAGGCTTTTTTTATGGACTCACCCTTAAAAGGGTGAGATGAACCGCGCTCTTCGAGTGATTGAAACACTGACTTTTTATACCTCTGTGCTAGCAGTATCAGTATAATTTTTAGTTTTTACCGATGCTCTAAACCCAGAACGCGCATTTTTAATTAGGGCTTGCTGACTATTCATCCCAGAATTCCTGAGTATAGCCTAATTTTTCGGCTATTTCCTGCTCTTGGCTACTCAGGTCTTCCCAATACTGCTCGTCAGATTCTGGTGCTTCAGTTTCCTCTTCCCAACTTTCTTCATTCCAACCCAACTTACTCCACAGTTCTTGTTCTGCGTCATTCATATCTGTCCAACTTAAATCATCCCATACTTCACTGGGATTCCCTTCAACAGTCCGAATCTTAGTCATAGTACTCCTGAAAACAAGATAATAACTACTGGTAAACGCCCCTAGTGCTAGAGCAAGATTTCTGATATTTTTCTGACATTGAATCAACTATAATTTACCCATTTTTAGGTTAAATGTCCATCTTTTTCGCGCCTTGATCAAAGCCGATATTAAAAATTCTGGAGGGGCTACCATACATAGCATGAGAAAAACTAGTGCTTTGTCCCATTAGTTTTGATAGGCTATTATCGAGACCCGACCGGGAATCAAATTCCCGGTCTGATAGCATAAGTCCTATAAATAGGACTAAAAAAATCAATCAGAAAATTTAGACCAAGTACCCCTCAAAATTAATGTGGCGGAGTACTAGTAGTCTATTTCATTAATTATGATGGGCTGTAGAGACGTTATACATAACGTCTCTCTAGGTTTGGGAGAAAACGAATCCGTCAAATTTAATGCAAAGGACTACTAGTACGTGAAGGGCAGCAACGCGATTTGGTGAGGTGGGGCAAAAAATGTGTGATCGCTAAAAATTATGTTTTA
>JBHJOU010000330.1:0-3253 GCA_050329355.1 Rivularia sp. (in: cyanobacteria) | reverse complement strand
CTGCAACCCTTTATGATCAAAAAATATTCTCAAAAAAATCTAACTTTTGACAGATTGACTTAAGCTAGAACAAAATCTACATCATTCGTACCAGCAGTTTCCGACTTACCAGATTGTAACTTGCTACCATTAACCTCAACAGCAAAAGGTGTTGAATCTAAACTGAGATTGTAATCAGTTTTATCATTCGTATATCCGACACTCGCAACCATCTTACGACCTGCATCAGTATACTTGAAAGCCAACATTTGATTTTTGTTTTGCTTATTGTCGTAAGCCCAAATCACCATATACTGTTCACCTTGATATTCAAAAATCTTCGGTGGACGATTGGGAACATAACGTCCAGCTTCACCAAAGCTTGAATCCAAAAAGCCTTGAACAGAACTTTCTTCTACAGCAGCATAAGCAACCTCATCTGCTGCGGGTGCTTCAGCATCAGGCTGAGTTTCAGGTGGTGCTTCCTCTTTTCCACGGTTGCGGAAATAATCTACAGCTTTCTTAGTTCCAATTGCACCAACAGCAGCGACTCCTGCACCAATTAGCACATTACGCAGAGTATTATTAGCCATGATTTACTCAAGGAATAAACATCGAGGTAACATCCTATCACTAAGAGAGACTTATTATTTACTAATTGGTTTTTCTTATATATTTCATAAGTAATACAGGTAAAATTCCGATTAAGATAAGTTTATTTTTATCAGCAAATACCGCTATTAATTTAACTGTTCCCTATTTGTACCACAGGAAAAAGACGGCTATTATACAATTATTTAGAAACTAACTTATTTCAAATCACCTTAGACGTGCCAAAACTAGATAAATAGTTTCTAAATATACAAATAATTTTTTAATAATTTTTTAATGATTTTATTAATGATTTTATTAATAACGCTCGCACCTGATAGATATATTTTTACCATCACTTGAAGTTGAAATTGACACGATAAAATCGGACGCACAAGTTTGTACAGAATTAGTTTTGATGATTTTGAGTTCTTGAGAAAGTGTACATCTTTGAAACTCTGATTTTTCTGCAAACGTGATGTAATTTTTAGCTTTACAAGGAAAGATAGAAGTGCCTATTTGAGGATTGCTGACGGTAACTTTAGTATCTCTCGCTAGCACACAATATGCTAAAGAACCGTTAGAATGCCGACTAATAGTACCTGCTTCACATGAAACTGCTGAAATTGCAGGTTGAGAAAAAACTAAGTTGATCGCAGAAACACTGAGAAAAGAAGCAAATTTTATTAACTTACGATTAAAATATTTCATTTGTCAAAACTTTTATTTTTACAACTACAGAAATTTTGAAATTTTCTGAAATAAATACTCAAAAAGAAAGAATGATTAAAAAAAACACCCCTTCCGAGGTGTTTACATCTTCCCAACAATCAGCAACAGTGACAAATGCGGGACAAACCACATTCGCAGTCACAGGCGTGTATTGTTATATTATTAACTTTTTCAAAGATATACCTCAGAATATGCACTTAGAAATCAGAGGTAAAATTGACTTTGTTAGTATTAAAGTTGTGGCTGTAGTTGTATATCACACCACAAATAGCAGCTAGTGTTAACCACAATAATGTATTTAGACGAAAATCAAAAATGGTTACATCTACAGTATTGAATATCATCCAGACTACAAAAGCTAACAGATAGCTAAAAAATATCAATTTCTCTTCATTTACTAGAGATTTTGCATTTTGTAGTAATCGAATACCCATAATGAATAGCCAAGTCAATAAACCAAAAAATAATACCGTTGTGGGTAATCCAGTTTCGGCAGATAACATTAAAAATAAATTGTGAGGATGACCTAACCAATATTGCGTTTGAGCTTGATAAAGTAAACTAAAGTTGCGTAAACCCCAACCATTCCAAGGACGCTGTACCGTTAAAGACGAAGCAAATTTCCATAGAGATTTACGGTGTGTTACTAATGGTGCATTTGAATAGACTTGGTTATGAAGACGTATCCAGAAGAATTGGGGAATAACTTTGCGGAATAATTCAGCGATTGGTAAAGGAGCGCGTGCGGCTGCCATCACACTAACAACGACAGCAGTTATTCCAGCTATCATCCAATACCAACTTTGATAAAAAGCATAAGCAATACAGGCAAAAATTACACTGCCCCATCCGTTTCGTGAATGAGTCAGAATCAATGCAACAAAATCACCTATTAGTGCAAGAGTTAAAAATACGAAAGGATTACAAAAAGAGGAAATCCTAAATTTTGTATTGGTATTATTTGCTTGTTTCTCAACCCTGTTAATCTGCTGCCAGTTTTCGAGCCATAAACCCAATCCGACAATAAAAACTGTTAGTAAATAAGCAGCTAAAAGATTGGAATTCATCATTACTGAATCCATACGAGTTACTGGATTTATTCCTTGTGGCAATTTCCAACCAAATATGATTTCCCAAAACGGCGACAGACTCCATCTTAAAAACATATGTCCTACCCCAATAATTACTACTAGAATTGAACCGATGACTAGAATCCAAGATAATTGCCGCAGTTGCGTGATTGTTTGAATTAAAGCGCTCAAAGCAGCAAACAATAAAAAGAAAGGTAAAAAATTAAATAAACCAAGAAATGCTGCTAATTTGTCATCAGCTAAACCAGTGGTAGCGATAAGCAATACACTTAAAACAGCAAATCCCCAATTTAATGGGCGATTATGAATTGTACGGTGCTGTTGCCGCCAAGTTCCTACTGACGCAATAATAAAGCTGATAGCCCCTAAAGCCGGAATTAAGGGAAAAATTAATAGCCCTAATTGAGTCAAATACCAAGGAAGTTGCAACTTTGGGTTGGGGTGCGGCTGCCAGAAAAATTGTTTTTTTGTCATTTATCGCTCTTCAGTAGTCATAAGCTACGGAAATTATCAAGTCATCATTTCGATATATGAAAACCGATCGACGATGATTGAATCAAGCGATGTTTTGACAATTAATTTATTAAATGATTATTTTTCAATAAAAATAATTTTGATTTATTTATTACAATCAAAATTATTTAACTATCCATTAAATTTATTATTAATAATTTGCATAAAAATTCATCTAAAACCTATCTTTGTACCTTAAAATGCAACTAAAAATCCTAAAAATAAACATTTCAAGCAGGGATTTTTGATTCCTGAATTAATATTTGATGGTGCGTTGCGCTCCGGGACAACACACCCTAAAATTGATTGTCGCGCATCAGTTTTAATCAACTTGTTGTGCAATCCAT
>JBHJOU010000335.1:0-6185 GCA_050329355.1 Rivularia sp. (in: cyanobacteria) | reverse complement strand
AGTTACGGGTAGCAATGCGGACTTGGGAGAGTAGTGGAAATGATGAAGGGGCGCTGTTGCGAGGCAAACCATTGGCTGATGCGGAATATTGGGAAAGACAACGTTTTTTAGAATTGAGTGGAGTAGAGAGGAGTTTTATTCGACTGAGTGTGGAACTGAGGGAGCGAGAAGGGCAAAAGCAAAAGCGTAGGCGACAATTTACTGTCTTCGGACTCTCTGGTGGCTTGGTTGTAGCCTTGAGTTTGACTGGGGTTGCTTGGTGGCAATCACAAAACTCAGTAAAGAACGAAATTATATCCCTCACGAACTCCTCAGAAGCACTTCTGGCTTTAGGACAAGAATTTGATGCTTTGAAAACTATTCTCAAGGCAGCGAAAAAAGTTACACAAATTCAGGGGGAAAATACAGAGCTAAAAATTCCCATTACAGTTGTATTGGGGCAAGTTTTAAATGAAGTCAAACAGTTTAATAGCTTGCAAGGACATCAGAGTTATGTAAGAAGTGTTCTATTTAGCCCCGACGGTGAAACTATTGCCACTGGAAGTGACGATCAAACAGTTAAATTGTGGAACCACAAAGGTCAGATGCTAAAAAGCTTCGACGCACATGCGAGACTGATTAATAGCATTAGTTTCAGTCCTGACGGTCAAATTGTGACTAATAGTAATGATGATACAGCCAAAATATGGAGTCGCGAAGGCAAATTGATCGCAACTCTTGTAGGACATGAAGATAATGTCAATAGCGCTGCATTTAGCCCCGACGGAAAAATCCTGGCTACAGCGAGTAGTGACAAGACAGTTAAACTATGGAATAGGGAAGGTCAACTGCTCAAAACCTTCACTGGACATAGCGAGCAGCTTAATAGTATCAGCTTCAGCCCCGATGCAAAAACCCTGGCTACAGCTAGTAATGACAAGACAGTTAAACTATGGAACCGCGAAGGTAAGCTGCTCAAAAGCTTCACTGGACATGAAGATAATGTCAATAGTGTTACATTTAGCCGTGACGGTAAAACCCTGGCTACAGCTAGTAATGACAAGACAGTTAAACTCTGGAACCGCGAAGGTCAGTTGCTAAAAAGCTTCACTGGACATGAAGGTAATGTCAATAGCGTTAGATTTAGCCCTGATGGTAAAAACCTGGCTACAGCTAGTAATGAAAAGACAGTTAAACTATGGAACCGCGCAGGTAAGCTTCTCAAAACCTTTGTTGGCCATAGCGATGTAGTTCATAGTGTTACATTTAGTACTGACGGCAAAACCCTTGCTAGTTCCAGCACTGACAACACTGTCATCCTGTGGAAATTGGATCACAAGCTGTTTACCACCCTCACCCAAAATAGCGAGGGGTTCAATCGCGTTACATTTAGCCCCGATGGTAAAAACCTCGCCACAACTAGTAATGATAAAACAGCTAAACTGTGGAACCGGGAGGGCAAACTTTTAAAAACCTTAACTGGACATAGCGATCGCGTCAATAGTGTTCTTTTCAGCCCTGATGGTAAAATCCTGGCTACAACTAGTAATGATAGGACAGTTAAATTGTGGAATCGGCAGGGTCAACTCGTAAAAACCCTGACTGGACATAACAATAGGGTCAATAATGTTACATTCAGCCGCGACGGTCAAACTTTCGCCACTGCCAGTGATGATAATATAATTAAATTGTGGAACCGGGAAGGTCAGTTACTAAAAACCTTCAGCGCCCAACATAATGATCAACTCAATAGCGCTACATTCAGTCCCGACGGTCAAATCCTCGCTACTACTAGTAATGATACTACAGTTAAACTGTGGAACCGGGAGGGTCAGTTGCTAAATACTCTCATCGGACATCGCAGTTGGGTCAATAGCGCTACATTTAGCTCCGACAGTCAAATCCTCGCTACAACTAGTGAAGACAAGACGGTCAAACTATGGAACCGGAACGGTCAAGTGCTAAAAACCCTTACCGGACATAGCAATCATACCCGAAGTGTCAGTTTTAGCCCCGACGATAAAATTTTGGCTACAGCTAGTGAAGATAAGACTGTCAAACTATGGAACCGGGACGGTCAATTACTAAAAACCCTTACCGGACATAGCGATGTAGTTAATGGTGTTACATTTAGTCTTGATGGTAAAACCCTTGCCACCGCTAGTAATGACAAAACGGTAATTTTATGGAATTTCGATTTTGATGATTTACAAATGCGTGGGTGTACCTGGTTTGCAGATTATCTCATCACCCACCCTGACGCACTTAATGAATTAGAACAATGTGAAACTCCCGCTATCAAAGCGTCTTCGGCATCTGCAATAGTAACTCAAGCAGAAAAATTAATTATAAAAGGTGATATTGAAGATGGAATTGCCAAGTTTCGCACTGCGCTGAATTGGAATCCTCAGTTGAAATTTAATCCCACAGCCAAGGCAAAAGCTTTAATCTTGGTTAAAGAAGGAGAAGATGTGGGACAGCAATGTGATTTAGAAGTCGCGAGTACTAAGTTTCAATCCGCATTGGAACTAGATGCAAATCTCGGCTTTGAACCACAGATAAAAGCTCGTCAGTTTGTATCTTTAGGTTTAATTAGGAAAGGGGAAAAGTGTGCCGCAAATGGCAAAGTTTTGGAAGCGATCGCAGCTTACACACAAGCCCAAAAGTTCGATCCCTCATTGGAAATTTCTCCAAGTTCTTGGAGTCACCTCTGTTGGTTTGGTAGTCTACATAAATATGCTGCTGATGTAATGTATGCCTGTGAAAAAGCGGTAGCTGTTGTTCCTAATGATGGAGAAATTTTAGATAGTCGCGGTATCGCTAGAGCATTAACAGGTAATACCAAAGGAGCGATCTTAGATTTTCAAGCTTTCATCGCTTGGACTTCTAATCCGAAAGATAAATCACAACGACAACGTTGGGTTAATGCCCTACGTAATGGTATAAATCCATTCACTGTTCAAGAAATTCAAAGTTTATTGTAAAAACCATCATAATCACCATCTCTGGTATTTTAACAAGGAGACATCTCAGATATGTCGGTAGACTAGTATAACTTTTAATTAAAGATAAAGTAGACATCTCCAACAACTATCAAATTAGTTCTGTGACTAGCTCATGAGCTTATTGCTCAGCAATGCAGATAAACGAATCTGTACTATAAAATAAGGTGTTGAGATATTTACTGATAAAAATAAGGTAAAAAAATATAGTTATTTGCATCAATTTTAGCCGGAGGCAGCAGGCTGTATTTCTGTTGGTAATATTAGCGTTCCAATTATTAATCTAACTAACCCACAGGTTGCTAAAATAACTTGTTCGTATTTTTTAGGATTTAACCTAAATCTTTCTTGAGCTACTCTAAATATTTTTATTGAACGTATTCGGTGTTCAACAAATATCCGTTTAGATGCAAATAAAGTGTTTTCTTCTTTTTGTTCAATTGTTAATTCACTATTTCTTGGTTTTTTAATTGGAGTATCAATTAAATTGTGCCGCAAATAAACCAAAGTCAAAATAATTTGCTCTTGTATCGATAATTTTGGTTTACGACCACCACCTTTTTCAATAATTCTAATTTTCTCAGATTCTAACAAGTCTTGTTTTTTATAGTGTAATCTTTCTGCATTTTGAATTAGTTGCTGTAGCTCAGAATAATCTAAGCCTATCAATCTTTGTGTTTCTTGAGGATGCTCTTCAATATGATTCAGTATCTCAGTCATTTTTTGTGTAAAAAACTATGCAATATTCTTTTACTACAAAATATTTATATTTTGGAGATGTCTAGTAACTAGCGATGAATTTAGTACTAATATTCTGAATTATATCGATAATTTTGATGGTTCCGATGTGAAGCCAGAAGGTTTTTAAAACCCTATTTTTTGATAGATTTATTGTATTTATTTTTCAATAAAAGTAATAGTATAAGGTACCGTAATAGGTACTTTTTTTTTGTGTAATTCTATCATTAGAAAAGTACCCATTAGGGTAATATCATTTCATCTAAATGTGTGCTGAAGACAATACCCCAAAAGGCTTCTAAGTTTTGTAAAGTTTTGTTACAAATCTACTGTATTTCAGATAAAGAGGTTTTTTATTAACCGAGTAACTTATGTAGAGCAACCTCGGATTTCTCTCATCGTCAAACTTGCAATCTAAGGAAATTCAGCATGAACATATATAAATTAGATTTACTTTTACCGATACGACAAAAGCTGGCTGAATCGTTGACATAGTGTCATTAATCCATAATCTGACAATATCAAACACAAAAAATTCAGGTAGCAAAATTGACTCTTTGTTTAGTCAGCAGTCAAGAAAAACGATCGCCATAGCAAAGTGCTTAATCGCTTCGTCATGCTCAAGGTATTCAAAGAAATAAATATTAGGAAAAAATATGAGCAATATTTTATTAATTGATGCTGAAGCCAATACCAAAAACCTTTTAATGAAATGTTTGGAGACAGCAGGGTTTGAGGTAATTATCACAGAAAATGGTCTTGTTAATGTTCAGTTAGCACATGAGAAATTCTCTACTACCACCGAAGTTAAAAAATCAAATACTCTACGAACATCTATATTTCCATCTATTCCCCGACTGCGTGAGGTTTTCGAGTTCATTGAATTGAATTATCACCAAAATATTAAACTAAAAGAAGTTGCTCAAGCTGTTGGTTATTCCTCAGCTTATTTAACCGACTTAGTGCGAAGACTTACTGGTAAAACAGTTAATAATTGGATTATCGAGCGTCGGTTGGCAGAAGCAAGTGCATTACTTTTAGAAACCAATTACTCTGTTGAGCAGATTGCTTTAGATGTAGGCTATCAAAATATTAATCATTTCTATTGTCAGTTTCGCGATTACTATCAAAATAGTCCCCGTGCTTGGAGAGAAGTGCAGCGTTGTAAACTGGGTCAGAAACAAATCTCGCAAAAATTAGAAGGCATTGCTAGTTAAATTTTCGATTTAAAGCTCTTTGATCACTCTTAGTATTTGTGTAAGAATAACCTGAACAATTTTTATAGGGAAGATAGATTCACAATACATTTCAGATAAAAGTTGTACAACTGATTTTTACATGATGCCTTAGCAGAATAAAACAAGAAATCTGTACTATTGTTTGGTGTCTGGAATAGTACCCCGCATTCAATTAATGAATGCAATTAATGTGAGAATATCAATCGATAACGGAGGAAATTATGGCAAATCAGTACAGGTATAAAAAGATTAGAGGGTTGAAAAGACGGATTAGACACATTCAAAAATGGAAACAGCAAAATTTCAACGTGAGTTTAAGTAATTCTAACTATGATTATGTCAAAATCAAGATTAGCCCTTGGCCAAGAAGTTTACGTTTTGCCAAACTATCACCACCATTGTGGTACAGACGGTTAATCTTATCAGCAATGTTTGAAATTTACCACAATTGGAAAAAACAACTTCTTGAAAGAGGAGAGCCTTTTTATTTAAAAATTTGGTTGTTTCATCCACGTTTTTCGCATTCACAAGTCGTTGCAGGAATAGGTGAAAGAATTGATTGGTATCAGAATATTTTTCCTATCCCAGAAAATCAATATGAACCATTTCCCTATTCCGAGTATGCTTCAAATCACTACAATCTACATGATGTAAAGTGGGAATTACGTATAGATGATTTTGAGCATTATGAAAAAATGGATGAATTGACACCCCAAGAGGTAGAAATTCTTCAAAAAACAGCTTACCACATAACTCAAACATCTGACGGTGATACTTTGTACGCAGTCTGGCTAGGCTCAGTCTGGGTTGGTGATATCCAATGATATTACCTTAATTATCAAGCACTAAATTTGAGATTTACCAGGTGATAAATTATTACAGCAGTGAGTAATTGTTTCGGCAGTTGCTCACTGCTGCTGTTTTATAAAGTTTTTCACATTCATCCATTTCTCTTGACTGAATTAACTACAGTACTAAAGCTACTGGGATTGGTAAAAAGTAGGTTTGCCGACCAAGCCGAGGAAGTTCTCTTTCTGATTTTAACCATTTTGCAATATTACTTGCTGCGGCTAAAGCTTGTTCATTAATACCAATTTCCATTGGTACTCTTTCTGATGTGAGTGCTTCTGTCTCTAACAAACAAATTAGGCTATAAACATCATCTGCATAAGCGCCTTCAGAATGCAAAGGGTGTTGAATAGCATCATCGTTATTAAGGATGCTATCA
>JBHJOU010000312.1:0-2893 GCA_050329355.1 Rivularia sp. (in: cyanobacteria) | reverse complement strand
TTAGCACGAATTACGGCAATAACGCGATGTTTTTTTAAAAGTGTTAACCAAGAAGTTGGGCATGAAAAATTAGGCATTGGACATTGGTAATTAAATATTTAAAATGTTTTATTTAAAGTTATTTTTTCTTGATTTAGATTACATAAATTATTTTTATCGTAGTAACTTATTTTTTAACGTCATTCACTATTAACCTCGATTAATTATTTTTTGATTAAATAAAAAACCTGGAATTATTAATATTAACTCCTGTTTTATTTTCTGCTATTACGGACAAATCAAGCAAAAAATTTGATGTTTTTTTTGGAATTGAGTATATATATATGTATCGCTAATATGATAAAAGCTAAGTAAATAAAGGTAATTAGTCAACATGAATTACAAACAATTTTTGCAAAAAAGCTTTATCACATCGGTTGTTGCAGCAACAGTTATTATCAGTGGCAGTAATTTCATCCAAACGGATGCTCAAACCCCAACCATCTCAAAATCCCCACAAATTAAACCTACCTTTACTTTAAAAGGACATATATGGGATATTGAAGCTTTAGCTTTTAGCCCCGACGGACAAACCTTAATTAGCGGTAGTTTCGACCATACTGTAAAGATGTGGAACCTGACAAATGGTAGACTAATTACTACCCTTGACGGACACAAAGACGGGGTAAACGACGTTGTTATCAGTCCCGACGGACAGCTATTTTTTACTGGGGGAGGAACAGCACAAACCAATACCGATAAAGTAATTAAAGTATGGAGCATGAAAACCAGAAAACTGCTGCGTACCCTCAAAGGACATTCTCAAGGAGTGACTTCCTTAGCAATAACCACTGACGGTAAAACTCTTGTTAGCGGTAGTTACGACAACACTATTAAACTGTGGAATCCGCAAACAGGTGGATTAATTCGCACTTTAACTGGACATAATAGTCCAGTACGTTCAGTAGCAATTAGTCCCGACGGCAAAACTCTCGCTAGCGGTGGAGGTTCCCTCCAAAGTGATTCCGACAAAACACTTAAATTATGGAACCTGGAAACGGGAAAATTAATTAGTACTATAGAGGGGAACACCAACCTGATTAGTTTTATCGGCTTTACTCCCGACGGTAAATATCTAGTTAACGCTACAGACCCAAGAATCAATGTTTGGGATTTGAATACAGGTAAACTAGTTAATACTTTTAGGGTATCAGATATTGAAGGCATTACCTCTGTAACTTTAGGAAACGATAGTAAAACCGTTGTCACTACTACATTAGATGGTGCAGTCACAATGTGGGATTTAAGTACCGGAAAAGCCATTAATACTTTCCTGGAAGCAGAAAACAATCCTCAAAATTACGACCAACTTTATCCTACCAGTACCGCATTTAGTCCCGACGGTAAAATCATTGCCATTGGAAAAGGAGGTGGAGCTTACAATTCAACCTTCCCAATCAGCATTCAAAAAATGCCTTGAGCAGGTTAGAGGTTTGGAGTTAGGAGTTAGGAGTTAAGAGTTAGGAGTTAGAAGTTAGTAAATAATAGAACAACTGGTAACTGATAACTGATAACTGTTTACTGTTTACTTTTCATGCTGTTCGTAAGCAGCGACAATCCGCTGTACTAAAGGATGACGTACAACATCTTTTTGAGAAAATTCACAGAATGCGATGCCTTCTACGTGCTTTAAAATTTGAAAAGCTGTTAATAATCCCGATTGTTGCTGTGACGGTAAATCGCTTTGCGTCATATCACCCGTTACTACCATACGGGAACGGAAACCCAAACGAGTTAAAAGCATTTTCATCTGTGCTGGTGTCGTGTTTTGAGCTTCGTCTACAATTACAAAAGCATTATTTAAAGTTCTCCCGCGCATATAAGCTAAAGGTGCAACTTCAATTACGCCTTTTTCGATTAGTGATGGTACTTTGTCCGGGTCAATAAATTCGTTGATAGCATCATAAAGTGGACGCAAATAAGGATTAACTTTCTGCTGTAAATCTCCCGGTAAAAAACCGAGTTTTTCACCCGCTTCTACAGCCGGACGAGTTAAAATAAGTTTCTCATACTGATTATCCAACAGCGCTTGCACGGCAACGACAACCGCTAAAAATGTTTTACCAGTACCAGCCGGACCAATACAAAATGTTAAGTCACGCTTGCGTATTGCTTCAATATACTGTCGCTGACGAAAAGTTTTAGCGCGAATTTGTTCACCACGACGAGTTTTAGCAAGTACATCCTTTTGTAATGTTTGCAGTTCATCTTCTCGATGAGTATCGAGGGCTTGACGCGCAGTTAAGATATCGGCAAGGGATAATATATTACACTTCGTCCAAATATCTTCTAAGGATTTTACCAACCGACGAACCAAATCGATTTGTTTTTCAGTGCCACTAACGTATAATTCTTGCCCCCGCAGTACTATTGTGGCTCCAGTTTGTCGCGATAGGGTTTTGAGGTTTTCTTCCTCATTTCCCGCTAAGGCTATAGCACTTGGAATATCCGGTAATTCTATTGTTATGGCATCTGCCATCGTGTTTATTATTAGTAAGCAGTATATTTTAACAAAACTAACAAAAATGCTCCAGTGGGGAGACAAATTTTATTTGCTGTTTACTATCAGCCATAGGGCTGATAGCGAATCAAACAAGAAACAATAAATAAACAATAAATATTGTTTCAATCAAATACGAGTGCGGGGTTGGGTGAAATTTCTGTTTCCGTCACCACGTTTTGTTTTAGGTTTGGGCATCGGTAATTGTCTATTCTCTTCTTCGCCATTAGCATTAGTAGTCGATACAGGTGCATCTTCCCGACTTTCATTACTACCGTAAATGTCTAGGTGTGCCGATTGTCCGGCGGCTTGAGCAGCAGTAGAAATCACCGTGCGAATAGCCTGAATATTGCG
>JBHJOU010000289.1:0-7765 GCA_050329355.1 Rivularia sp. (in: cyanobacteria) | reverse complement strand
TTGGCAAAATCCACACTCGCTTTGATCGGGATGGGGTTCGGGGGGATGGGGAGATGGGGAGAATTTTGACCTTTGACATGCAGACCTTTGACATGCAGACGAAGAAATATGAAAATGTCGGTTACAATGGGGCTGCACTAATTTTCATGAAGCTAGGGTAATAATGCTGAAAATTTTGTGTAACTAAGGTTAATTGAGCCATTGTTATATATTTTTTCAGTGATAACCACATCCATATATGACTATCTTGACAACTCCTTCCCAGAATTGCGATATTACTAGACGGATTGATCGGTTATATTGCGAGATATCCCGTGAGAAATGCCACCAATCTCAAACTAAGCTCCTGGGTCAGTGAAGGTAGTGGTGATATGGTATTATCTAAAACTAGCTTCATGGCATTGTTGTAGAAAAATACTTGTGATTGAATTAACTAAATTATGCCAGCGAATTCCTGGCCCGAAAAAGATTCTTATAACGAACTTGACCCGCTTAACTCGATGTTTGCTGAAATGTCGGCAAATATGGATTTAGAAGAACAGCGATCGCAAAAATTGTTTGTTCCTTCCCGGTTTCAAGGTCGTAGGCGCAAAGCTGCTCTAGTTTTGACAATGGTCTGGAGCGGTACAATTGCTTTGCACTTAGTTTCTTGGGGTTTTTTAATTGTTTTAGGGTTGAGTACCGTTGTCGGGCTGCACGCTTTAGTAATTGTATTTGCCAAACCTCGCTCTGTAGATGAGGAAATGAAAGGGGATTTACCTTTTGTATCTTTATTAGTTGCAGCGAAAAATGAAGAATTAGTTATTAGCAATTTAGTAAATAATCTTTGCAATTTGGAATACCCCCGCTCTGGGTATGAAGTTTGGATAGTTGACGATAACAGTAGCGACAACACACCAGAATTGCTGTATGAACTAGCTTTGAAATATGAAAATTTAAAGGTATTGCGGCGAGAAGCTGGAGCTAGTGGTGGTAAATCGGGAGCATTAAACCAAGTACTACCCTTGACAAAAGGTGAAGTTATTGCTGTATTTGATGCTGATGCTCAAGTTTCGTCGGATGTGTTGCTCAGAACTATACCTTTGTTTGGGCAAGATAATGTCGGAGCAGTGCAGTTAAGAAAAGAAATTGCCAACGCTTCGACAAATTTTTGGACAAAAGGTCAAATGGCAGAAATGGCTGTTGATACTTTTTTCCAAGAACGACGCAGTTTGGGGAGCGGTATTGGCGAATTACGCGGTAACGGTCAATTTGTGCGGCGTACAGCTTTGTACAGTTGCGGCGGATGGAATGAAGAAACTATCACCGACGACTTAGATTTGACACTCCGTTTACATTTAGATAAGTGGGATATTGAATGCGTATTTTATCCGGTAGTCAAAGAAGAAGGTGTTACCAATGCAGTCTCTCTTTGGCATCAGCGTAACCGTTGGGCTGAAGGTGGGTATCAGCGTTATTTAGACTACTGGGACTTGATTGTTCGCAATCGCATGGGTACGTGGAAAACCTTTGAATTGTTAATCAATTTTGTGCTGATTCAGTACATCATCCCAACCGCAATCATCCCCGACTTATTAATGGCGATCGCTCGTCATCGTCCCCCAATTTTAAGTCCATTAACCGGAATGACGGTAACAGTATCATTTTTCGGAATGTTTGCTGGTCTCAAACGGATACATAAAAATAAAGGTTTGAAAACTTACACTTACATATTGCCATTGCAAAGTCTACGCGGCATTTTATATATGTTTCACTGGATAGTAGTCATTAGCACGACTACCATTCGGATGTCAATACGTCCTAAGCGTTTAAAATGGGTGAAAACTTTGCGTCAAGGGAGTAAGTGAAGACCTTCGGGACAAGGGGACAAGGGGACAAGGGGACAAGGGGACAAGGGGACAAGGGGATGGGAAGAAATAAATAAGAACTGTCAACTGTCAACTAACTCTTCACTCCTAACTCCTCACTCCTAATTTCTACTCTTAAAACTCCACATCATCTTCATCAACTTCTTCTAATTCCGATGAATCAGCGAGTTCGTCGGATATTTCTGTTGGTTCTTCGTTTAATGGAATAATCTCTCCGTCTAATGCTTGTGCTAAACGTCGAGCAGCGTTCATGATCAGATCAATTTCTGGATCTTCTGGTTTCACCTCTGGTTGAGGAGGTGTTGGAATTGCTTGCTCTGGAGGAGCAGTATTGTTTGTTGCTGCGGTTGGTTGAGTTCTCGGAGTGGAGATTTGAGGTGGTTGGGTTTTTTCTGGGGTGGAAGGAGGTGCTGGTTGGGATGGAGGTTGTAGTGGTGCTTGTGGTGGTATGTATGTAGCAGAAGCCTCCGGCTCTGACTGCACTGGAGTCGAAGTCGCAGCAGTTGAGTTTGTAGATGTAGCCGCGTTGGCTATTTCTAAATTTACTTGGATTTGATGGTTAAAAGTTACTTGAAATGCTGTTGTAATTTTCTCTTGGTCTTGCTGTACTTTCTTATACCATGCTTCTTTGACGGCAACCCTAGCCATAGAGCCATCAAACTCTATAATGCGACACATTTGACGCAGTAGTTCCCGTCGGGAAACTGGTAAGAAGTTGGCGAGTACCTGTTGCCAGATTTGGTTTACGTCAATTTGTGCGGGAATTTCTGGAGGTGGGGAGGGACTCGGTGGGGGAGAAGCCGGAGAAACGGGAGAAGAATTATTAACAACTGAAGGAGTAGAAGGGGTAGAAGATTCTGGCTGTGGTGTGGTGTATTGTTTTCTAGTTCCATTTCCATTTTCTGAGGCTTTCGGAGTTGCGATGTTGTTGGAAGCAGGTGGACGAAAAGGTACAACGTTAGGAGGTGTTGGAGGATGATCAACCGCACCCTGCGGGTGAATGTTTGCTTTCGGTGGGCTTGAGTTAAATTTAGATAGATTTTGTTGATAGCCAATAGTAGATGGCTGAGTCGTGGTTGCTGATGGTAATAATCCGAGTAAGGTGATTTCGAGCCACAAACGCGGTTGAGTAGTGTTTTTGATTTGCACTTCGGAGGTACGTAGGTGCTGCTGTCCTTGCAAAATCGTACTTATTTCTAGATTTTGAGCAACCGAGGCGAGTATTCCCCATATTGCTTGAGTACAAGCAACCAAATCATTACGGCTGGGTGCTGTTTTGACAATGAGTAAATCACGGTAGAAGGAAGCAAGATTTTGGAGAATAATTAAAGGTTCTTTTCCACGGTCTAATATTTTGCGGTTACAGTCAATTACGGCTTCGGAGTTCTCGGAAACTATCGCTTTTAATAAGTCTAGTAAATCGTATTCGCTGACTGAACCAACTAAATCCCAAACTTTTTCTGGTGTTATTTCTCCTGATAATAAACCTAATTGATCGAGAAGACTTTCAGCGTCTCGCAATCCTCCTTGAGAGACTTGAGCAACTAAGGTAATGGCTTCTGTTGTGATATTAATATTTTCATTCACAGCGATATGTTTTAAATGCTGCACCATTGCTTCTATAGGAATGCGTCGAAAATCAAACCTTTGGCAGCGTGAAATAATTGTTGGTAAGACTCTTTGGGGGTCTGTAGTCGCGAGAACAAAGACAACGTGTCTCGGTGGTTCTTCTAATGTTTTTAGTAGCGCATTGAATGCCTGAGTACTGAGCATATGGCATTCATCAACCACATAAACTTTATAACGACATTGCACCGGAGCAAATTGCGCTCTTTCAATAATTTCTCTAATGTTATCGACACCCGTATTACTCGCAGCGTCAATTTCAATCACATCTAAAGTGGCACCTTTGCTAATTCCTTGACAAGTGTCACACTTACCACATGGTTGCGGCGTTGGTCGATCGCCATTCAAGCAATTGAGGGATTTGGCCAAAATGCGAGCGCTAGAGGTTTTACCCGTCCCCCTCGGACCAGTAAATAAATAAGCCGGAGCAATCTTAAGGGTATTAATTGCATTTGTAAGAGTAGTCGCGATCGCCTCTTGTCCAACTAATTCAGCAAAAGTCTTTGGGCGATATTTATGATGCAGCGGTTCGTAAGACATGGAGGAGACAGCGCCGTGAAAGCTTTTCGGAGTTAAAAGTTAGGAATTAGGAATTAGGAGTTAGGAGTTAGGAATTAGGAGTTTGGAGTACCCCCGAAGACGGTGTACTAATATAGTACTACTCAGAAGCCTTATTCTCATTTTATGAGCTTCAACTTTATAACCTAAAATTTGTTAGTACAAACGCTCACCGTCTTCAGGGCTAGAGTTAGGAGTTGGTTAACTGTCAACTGTCAACTGTCCCCTCTCCCCTCAATTCCAATTAATTTGTAAAATTTACATCTTAAAAAAAACAAACACTTAAAGAAAACGGGTGAGTAGTAGCTACAATTTTAAGGTAATTAACACGCTATGGGTGCCTGTATGCTAAGACGGCTGATACAATGGCTGAAAAAGTTTTTTCAAAGGTTATTTGGCACAAAGCAGCAAAATACTTCGCATCAACAGAATTCTCCGACTTCATCACCTCCACCTCTTAACGATACAGATTTAGAGTTTTTGTTTACAGAGCTTTTAGCAGGTGTTCATCAAGCACGGGGACAAGCTTGGGCGCAAAAATGGTTAGAAAATATCGAGCATCGAGTTCCTCAGCAACGTTGGGTGGAATGGTTACAAAAATTTGGTGATAAGTTGTTAGCTGCACCAACACCAAATAATGAGTTGGCTTCTCGATTGGTACAGTTAGGTGAATTGGGAGTTGGTCGAGTTTCTAATGTTGCTTACGATATCGGAATGCGCTTATTAACTCGTAACGAAGTCGAACCTATATGGGAATATGCTGGACCTGATGCTCCCATACAAAATACTGTAGCTCAATCGAGTTTGACCGAGGAACGCCCGTCAGCCCAGGCACCTGTACCGCTGACTCAACAGCAAGTAGAACAAGCAGCAAGCGAGACGGAAGGAGAATATCAAACCATTACTGTTGAAGAGTTAATGGAGTTAATCCAAGACGATGTAGATTTGCGATCGCAAATTGCCCAACAACTGGGAATTGAAACAGATGATCCGGAAGTGATTATCCAAACATTAGTTAATCAATATAATGTTGCCGGATAAGATGCAAGTAAATATTACTATTCAAATTCTAAATATTTGACTTTTAAACTTAAATGTGCATTTAAAGAGACCACGTTAATTTTTAATAATTTTCTGCCAAATATACGGAATTGTGGAGCAAATTTATTTTGTTTTCAAAGCGTATCTTGTCTAGCAAGTTATTTTCCGGAAAGTTTGTTAAGTTATCTCAGAAGTGGCAATGTTACTTCTCATCCCACAAGTTGATGTTTTATCGAGTGTTCCTAAAAATCAGGGTTTCTCTAGTAGCGAACTCTGACTTTTTACGGGCGTAATTGGTTGCATTTGTAGAAAAGTTCACATACTTTGGTAGCCTATTACGTAACTATTTATTTTTTTTTACACAGCACTCGTTAAAATCTATGTGAACTACATTTAACAATGCAGCAGATGCTCAGGCGGCTAGTGCAGAGGTTCCTAAAGTCTATCCAACAGTTTTTCGGCATCAAGCAGACTCCTTCGAGAAGAGAGAAGGGGATGCAGACGGCTAGGGAGTTACCAGAACTGACAAATTCGGATCTGGAATTTTTGTTTACCCAACTTCTAGAAGGGGTATATCAAGGTCGAGAACAGCATTGGGCGCAAAAATGGCTGCAAAATATCGAACATCGCGTTTCTCAACAGCGTTGGTTGGAGTGGTTGCAGGATTTTGGTAATAAAATTTTAGCTTCATCGGCACCGAATCACGAGTTAGCTTCGAGAATGGTGGATTTGGGTGAACTCGAAATCGGTGAAATCGGAGATGTTGCTTACGATATCGGGATACAATTGTTGACACGGAATGCTAAGCAGCAAACAGCGTATTCGATTCCCATATCTACTGAATTTGAAGGTCTAACCGGGGAACGTCGCTCAGCGCAGGCTTTACAGGGTGGTGTACCGCTTTCTGGTTCTCCGATTTCCCAAAAATTAATTATTGAACCAATTGCGGCGAATGATGAAGATGATTTTGATGTTCAATCAGAAGAACTGATTATTGAATCAATTGCTACAAATGGTGAATTTGAGACTACATCTTTAGAAGATTCTCCTGGGCAAGAGTTGATCCGCGAATTCGGCGAATTGTTATGGGAAAATTACGAGCCTAAATCTAACGCGATCGCACCTGCAAACACTGCGGATAATCGGATTTTGCCATCCCAAGAGTTCCCCGAAACTTTATACGAACAGGTATTTGAGTTAGAAGAAGAAGTTACTCCCGGACAAGATTTAGTCCGTAATTTGGGAGAATTACTTTGGGAACAGGAAGAAACAGGGCAAAACCAGGATAAAAGTTCTGTTAATGCTTCAGAACAAGAGTTTATCAATGATTTGAGCGATTTAATCTGGGATTATTCCGAACAAAATCAAGAAGATACAATTCTTGCACCAGTTCCAGATGCAGTTGAAGATCAGCCTTTGGATACAACTAAAGTACCGATTCAAGATTCGGTTGAAGATCAAGAAGACGAAACCTTTAATGCTTTATTGGAATTAGCTGAGGAAGTAGAAGAAGATGACGATGATGTTGTAGAAGCAGAATTTCTCGATTCATCTACATTATCTACAACTTCTGTGGAACCCACTGTAACAACCGCCATAGATCAATTGTTGGTTCGGTTGGGTGAAAGTGCAAATCTAGTTCAACAGCTTGCTTCTGGGTTGGAAGAAGGACGATGGACTGCTTCCCAAGTTACCGATGAAGATCAAGTCGCTGAGGATGACAGCGCAGCACAAGCAGCAGAAGCATGGTTTTATCAAGGACTTTCCCAAGCTAGAGCGGGTAATTTAGAATTAGCTATTGAATTATATGAAAAAGCAGTACAAACTAAGCCTGATGTCCACGAATACTGGTTTAACAGGGGTTTAACGCTGTTTCATTTGGGACAGTTAGAAGATGCGATCGCGTCTTACGATCAAGCGATTGAAATTAAAAATGATTTTTATAAAGGATGGTACAACCGGGGTAGAGCTTTGGGTGAATTGGGCTTTTTTGAAGAGGCTATTGTTTCTTTTAATACAGCAATTGAAATTCGACCCAATTACCAAGAAGCTTGGTCTAGTAATGGTTTGGCGTTACTGAAGTTAGGACGTGTCGATCAAGCTATTTTTAGTTACGATAAGTCTTTGGAATTGGAACCGTTAGACCCAGAAAACTGGTATTACCGAGGTGTCGCTTTATCTAATAAGGGAAGTTATGAAAATGCAATTGATTCCTACAATAAAGCTCTGGAATTGGAACCGTATTTACACGATGCTTGGGTTGACAAGGGTGTAGCTGAGAGCCAATTGGGACAATGGAACCAAGCTATAACTTCTTGGGATGAAGCTTTGAAAATTAGACCGGATTTCTACTTAACTTGGTTTAACCGCGCTGTAGCATTGGATAATTTGGGCAGTCGGGAAGAAGCGGTTACATCTTATGATAAAGCTTTAGAAATTGAGCCGAATTTCCACTTAGCTTGGTACAATCGAGCGGTAGCGCTGTTCTATATAGAAGAATACGAACAAGCTATTCTTTGTTACGATCGCGCTTTGGAAATCAAAGCCGATTACTGGGAAGCTTGGCTTGGTAGAGGTAGTGCGGCAGAAAAATCCCAGAATTTTGATTCTCAATTGAGTTTATCTAGTCCCGTTGCCCAAAGCAATTCGGCTTTGAATGCACGGGGTGAACA
>JBHJOU010000826.1:0-3371 GCA_050329355.1 Rivularia sp. (in: cyanobacteria) | reverse complement strand
ATTCCAATTTTCACATTTGTGAATAAACTTGACCGTCCCGGAAGAGAACCATTAGAACTTTTAGACGAAATTGAGCAAGAATTAAATTTACAGACTTATGCGGTAAACTGGCCGATTGGTATGGGAGACCGATTTAAAGGTGTACTTGACCGTCAACAGCAAAAAATCCACTTATTTGAAAGAAGCGCTCACGGTAGTAAAGAAGCTGTAAATACGATTGTTGATTTAGGGGATGCTAAAATCGAAGAACTTTTAGAGCAAGACCTTTACTATCAACTCAAAAACGATTTGGAATTGTTGGATGGAGTTGGACCTGAGTTGGATATAGATTTAGTACATCAAGGCAAAATGACCCCGGTATTTTTCGGGTCGGCGATGACTAATTTTGGTGTAGAATTATTCCTCAACAATTTTCTGCAATACGCACTCAAACCAGGTTCTCATGAAAGCAGTCTGGGTGAAGTTCCTCCGACTTATCCAGATTTTTCCGGTTTTGTCTTCAAACTGCAAGCCAATATGGACCCCAAACATCGCGATCGCGTCGCATTTATCCGTGTATGTACTGGTCGATTTGAAAAAGATATGACAGTCAGTCACGCTCGTACTGGTAAAACGGTACGTTTATCTCGTCCGCAAAAATTGTTTGCTCAAGAACGAGAATCGATTGATGAAGCTTATCCAGGGGATGTGATTGGTTTAAACAATCCTGGTGTTTTTGCAATTGGCGATACAATTTACACTGGTAAAAAAATAGAATATGAAGGTATTCCCTATTTTTCACCTGAGTTGTTTGCCATTCTCAGAAATCCCAATCCTTCAAAATTCAAACAATTTCAAAAAGGTATCACGGAATTGCGCGAAGAAGGAGCAGTACAAATTATGTATTCTGTGGATGAATCGAAGCGCGATCCAGTTTTGGCAGCAGTCGGTCAGCTACAGTTTGAAGTGGTACAGTATCGTTTGGAAAACGAGTATGCTGTAGAAACCCTTTTAGAACCTTTGCCTTACAGCGTTGCTCGTTGGGTAGAAGGAGGTTGGGAAGCTTTGGAAAAAGTGGGACGTTTATTCAATACCACTACGATGAAAGATAGTATGGGAAGACCAGTATTACTATTCCGTAATGAATGGAACACCACTCAATTACAACAAGACCATCCGGAATTGAAATTAACTGCCATAGCACCCGTATCTGGACAAACATCAACTTCTTAATTCTAATTGACCGGGGAATGCCGGTCACTTTTTCACCATTGGGAATAGGGAATAGGGAATAGGTAAATTTTATATAATTTAGGAGTGATTATATACGTAATTTCGCTTAATTACTTATCATTGGTAAGGTTTTGAAGATAATTATCTGTAACATCTGGAAAATTTTGCTCGAAACCCGACTTCAATCCAAAAATGTAAGCTTTTTAAGGTTTTTTTATTTTTTGAAAATTTTTTTAATTTTTTAATTTTTTTTAAATGTGCTTAGTGAGAGAATAAAATATTTATGTCTTCACATTCCAAATCATCTTTAGAGGCTGGCTTAGCTGCCCTCAAACAAGAAAATTACCGTACAGCAAAAATCATTTTAGAAGACGTTGCCGCTAGAGATAGTGATATTCATCGCAGCTTACAAGCCCAAGTTGCTTTGGTTGTAGCTTATTCTAAAGACGGCGAAATTCAAATGGGGATCGCGGTATGTGAATCTCTCACTCAAAGCAATAATTCCCAAATTAAAGAATGGGCAGAAAAGTCTTTAAAACAACTGAGAAAAAAATATCCCCAACAGCAACTCTACTCCACGGGATTTGTTGCTTTTGAATCCTCCGAAGCAGAATTAGATCGAGTTGAAGAAGTAGAGGAATTAATATCATGTTCCACTCCTCCACCTCCACCTCCACCTCCACTTCCATCATTTTCAAGTTCAAGTTCGCAATTAAAAGAACTTCCCGCACAAATCCAAACAAAACCTGACGGTGAGCAAACAATACCCGTCGAGCAAGTAGCCCATAAGCAACCAAATATTCATTGGCGTTTGGGAAGAAGGGCAAAAGTATGGCAACCATTACCAAAACGAAATTTTCTGCGCTTGCGATTGTTAGGGGTTGGAACTTTCATTGCTTTGTTTTGGGTGGTACGAGGGCTGATACAGCTAGCAATGAAATTAATCAACGATATTTTAGTTGCGCTGCCATTTTTAGAACCCATACAGTTTTTATACAAAAATCCCAGCTTATTTTTGTTGGGTATATTGACGATATTAACGGCTGCTTCACCGTGGTTAATCGATTGGCTGCTCTGTAGATTTTACGCAAAAAAAGCTTTATCAAGAGAAACTTTAAATACTTATTCTCGTGAATCAGTGCGAGTACTGCAACGCTACTGTCAACCAAGAGGCTGGAAGTTGCCACAACTAGGAATTTTACCGATAGTCGCACCAATCGCATTTACTTTCGGTCATTTACCTCGTACCGCTCGCATTGTAGTCAGTCAAGGACTTTTAGAACAATTAGCAGATGATGAAATAGCCGCGATCGTTGCTTGTCAATTGGGACAAATTGCTCGTATAGATTGTGCTGTAATGTCTGTAATGGTATTAGTGACAATTCCGATTTATCAACTATATCAATGGATTTGTGAACAAGCCGATAATATATCCAACCGCATCGGATGCACAGTTCTAGGAATTATTGGTAATGGTGTTTATGGAATTTGGCTGTTACTTACCGGAACTGGTTTGTGGTTATCTCAAAAAAGAATTTACCAAAACGATCGAATTGGTGCCGAAGTCACTGGAAACCCCAACGGATTGATTCGCGCTTTGCTCAAAAGTGCGATTGGGATTGCTAATAATATTGCCAATTCAGAACAAACACCTTGGCAATTAGAAACTTTAAACCTGTTAATACCAGTTGGTTACAAACAAAGTTTATCTTTGGGTAGTAGCGCTCCAAGCACCACCTTTGAGTCGTTGTTAATGTGGGATTGTCTTAATCCGTACCGCCAATGGTTTTTAATTAATAACAGCCATCCCTTGATGGGGGAACGATTGCGAGAACTATGTAAAATCGCCGAGTACTGGCACGTTGAACCTGAACTCTACCTGGAAAGTCAGCAGCCTTTAAAATTGAACCGTGAGTCATTTCTATTACAAATCTCTCCTTTTTTAGGCCTTTTATTTGGTGCAGCTTCAGCCTTGCTTTTTCGGTTGACTTGGTACGCAGCATTTGCGCTGCACTTAATTAACCTCAAGTGGATATACGTCGACTGGAAATTCGTTACAGGTTTTATGCTAATCGGCTTTAGTCTGGGTAGTTTAATTAGAATAAATTCCTTGTTTGTTGATATTAAATCTGAAGATTTACAAACCTCTGAGTCTTTAC
>JBHJOU010000521.1:0-11317 GCA_050329355.1 Rivularia sp. (in: cyanobacteria) | reverse complement strand
CCTGTTTGGTCTCCCTATGATGCGGTAGAGGCTGCCAATATAATGTTAGAGGCATTAAATGCTGAAACTTCCGGATTATCATGAGTAATCCAGCAAGATATTCATTTGTTTCAACTGATAGCAGTTTGGGGGAAGCAAGCTTCAAACCATTGTTGCCACTAACGTTTAATTATAAAGAAAAATCACAGGAAGTTATTGGGCTTTTGGATACAGGAGCGATGGTAAATGTCCTTCCCTATCAAATAGGAGTCGAATTGGGAGCAGTTTGGGAAGAGCAAACAATAATGCTTCAATTATCAGGTAACTTAGCTCAGTTTGAAGCACGGGTGTTGATTTTATCTGCTACTGTCGGACAATTATCGAGTGTAAGGTTGGTTTTCGCTTGGGCTCAAGCTAACCAGATTCCTGTGCTGTTGGGACAAGTAAACTTTTTTATGGAATTCGATATTTGTTTTTATCGTTCTCAAAAGATATTTGAAGTTACTCCAAAAAAAATTAAGGAAACATCCTGTATTATTTACCATAGTCTCTTAATTCCTAACTCTTAACTATTCTTCCCCTTGTCTTCCCATCTCCCCATCTCCCCTTCTCCCAATCCCTCCATTGCTACCTTAATCCTCGCAGGTGGTAAAAGTTCTCGTATGGGTACAGATAAAGCACTTGTACCTTACGAAGATAAACCGATGTTGCTTTCTGTTTATCAAGTTGCTGCTACTTGTACCGAACAAGTTTATATTCTCACTCCAAGGAGTGAACGTTATCAAAACATTTTGCCGTCAAATTGCCAGTATCTAGTTGAAACTCAACCCGGAAAAGGACCAGTGAATGGTTTATCTGAGGGATTAGAGCAAATTTCTGCCGACTGGATATTATTACTTGCTTGCGATTTACCTTTATTAAATGTAGAAATTCTACAAAGTTGGATAAATAAACTTCCTCAAATGCCAACTTCAACTTTAGCTTTAGTTCCTCAACGTTCGCAAATTTGGGAACCGATGTGTGGTTTTTATCGAAAAGAAGTAAAAAGGGAATTAGATACTTTTTTGAAGGCGGGAAAACGTTCCTTTCAAGAATTGCTTTCAAATATTGAAGTAGAAGCTTTAAATGTTGATGAAAAGGCGGCTTTGATGTTGTTTAATTGTAATTATCCAGGAGATTTAAAACAAAGAAAATGAATATAAATGAAGTATTTGCGATTGTTAGACTAGGGGCGTTGGGAGAATGCAGAAAATGAGTGAAGGCTCCCGCCATCCCCCTAATAAGTATAGCGGCGAGTAGTTTACTTATTTTAAAAGGATAGTAGATCGCAAATTAACTAAAAAGTTGGGCGATTTTTCTAAATTTTGTATTACTGGCTTAAAACGGGCTACTTTGTTACTGCCAGCTTTTCTAATAAACCAACCGCAATAACAGGAGAGTTATACGAGCCAATTTCTTTTTTCATTTTCTGTGCCTATTGTCCCTTGGGTAACAAACACAGTAGGTTGATCGCAATTAATGCTTCTGTTTCAAGAAGCGATTCAAAATCAAGGAAAATATTTCAAACTCATAAGTCAGCAAGAACCCATCGGCTTATTAGCAAACGTTTTGGAACGTGGAGTAAAGTCAGAGGTATTTAGAAAAATAGACGTTGAAATGACGACTCTTAACATTATTGGAATCTGCACATTTTATGCTAACGCTTATGAGAATATAAAACACATAAACCCAGAGCAAGATTTATTGAGTCAAGAGATAATTGAACGTTATATAAAAGCAGCAATTGAACTCGTCGTAAGTGGTATTCAAATCAATTGATATTTAAACGCTCTAGTGTTTGATCGTATTGCAGCATTTAAACGAAATATTAACCCACAGCAAAATCACTAAACTTACGCATAAACGGTGTATGAAAACCCAACACAATATCTTCTCTAGATACACCTTTTTCAATTAATTCAGCAGCAATATCATCTTCCGTACCGTTCCACTGAATCCAAATCTTGCCATTTTTAATATCCAAGTGCATTACAGGGCCATAAACTCGTTTTCCTTTATCCCATCCGACATAAATTAGCTGATAATGGTCGCGTACTGTATCAAAAATGGTTTGCATTTCTAATTCATTATCGGGATTATGCGATGTTTTACTTTCAGCATAATCTGTTAATAAACGTTGGACATATCCTCGATATTTATCTAATTTTTCCATTGCACAATCTCCTGTTTTTCTGGATTAAAAATTAGTAAATTAATGCTACTGCGTTGAATTACTGATTGAACAAAAGGCATACTAAAAAAGTCGTCATAAGTCTTCAATGGTACAGCTAAATATAAAATTCTTTGAGCTTCAAAATCTTCCAATGCATAGCGATAATTAATGAATTGTCCCAAAGCCGTATGAAATTCTGAGAGGTTAGAAGCACCTAAAAAGCTTTTTACTTCTACTGCAATTTTGTCTCCTTCTTTGTCTGCTACTATTAGTTTTTCTGCGGCTAAATCAATATACATATTTGTAATACGGTCAATCGGAACACGTAGTGGGTCGTCTGTAATTACCCACCCATCCTTTTGCAGCGCAGTTTTGACCACATCATGAAATTTATCTTTAGCTGACATACTACTCCATTAGGAGTTGATGTAAATTTACTAACTATATTGTAATACGTTAAGAAAAGATGTTTGACCCAACCTACGAACCTAAATAACCAAAATAAATAAATTATCAATTCATAGCAACATAAACACCAGTAAAACTAGCTGCTTTCACTCCATTTACTAAAATATCTACATTCAACTCAATTCTACTTTTTGATTTCTTTTCTAATATCTTGATAAACTTCTGCCAAATTTGCGAAGATGGGAACGGACAAAAAGCGCTAAAATCACCATCAATAGGCTGAAGATATTCCATAGAATTACGCTGGATGACAATTCGCGAAGATAAAGATAACGCTTGTAAATTAGCATGAACTAAAGTCCATCCCGTAAGAATCGCTAATGCAGAAACGCTACCACCAAACACTGTAGAACGATGATTTATATTTGGTGTTAATGGCGCTTGTAAAGTAACACCACGTTCATCAACTTGCTTAACTTTAACCTCCATGTATTTTGATAGTGGAATATGCTGATGGAGGTAACTTTCAACTTCTGCAATGCCCAGAAACATGATTTTAGTTAATTATGACAATAAATCAATTATCAATTCCTAATTTACTTTGCAATAAAAATTCAATTTTAGGTAATAATGGGTCTGTCACAATACCTACACCATTAAAACTCCATCGTTGAAGTACAGTTTTTAGCTGAGTACCCGAAATTGATTCTACGCTCAGACGGTCTGCTAAATCGCTAGCATGGGTATTCAGATAGCTTAAAGCATCAAAACTTTCGCTAAACAATAGTACAAAAGTCGATGCATCATCTTGATTGGGACGCGCTGCTAAATAACGACCATCTGCTTTAGACCTAATCAAATAATATATTTCCGACAACATAATAAGAGTTTTGAGTTTTGAGTTAGGAATTTTGAGTTAGCTTCTTACTTCTTACCAATTCCCAATTCCCAATTTAAGATTTACCTAAAGTAATCCGAGGGTCGGCAATTTTAAGTAATAAGTCTGCTACCAAATTACCAGTAATTAATAGCACTGCGCCGATGATTAAACTAGCCATTAATACATATAAATCCTGAGCGCGTACTGCTTGCAAAGTTAAGGTTCCCAAACCGGGCCAATTAAAGAAAAATTCGGCAATAAAAGCACCACTTAATAATGCTGCTAATTCAAAACCTAATAAAGTAATTAGCGGATTTATGGCATTACGGAGAGCATGAACGTAGATAACTCGGTTTTCTGGTAATCCTTTGGCGCGCGCTGTTTGAATATAATCTTGACGCAATACATCCAATAATTCCCCGCGAGTGATACGCTGTAATCCAGCAAAACTGGTGATGCTCAAAGCAATGGTAGGTAAAATCATATGCCAAAGAATATCAATCACTTTTCCCAACGGTGAAAGTTCGGCGTGATAAATACTGGTCATATTTCCTACTGGGAATAGAGGGGTAGTAATTTGAGCAAAAATTAATAACAATAAAGCTGTAATAAAGCTGGGAAAACCTTGTCCGGCATAACTAATTACTTGTAAAATCCGGTCAGTAGTGCGGTTTTGTTTGACGGCAGCTAAAATACCCAAAGGAATGGCGATCGCCCAAGTACAAATTAAGGATGCAATAGCCAATAATAAGGTTGCTGGCACTCGTTCCCATATCAATGAAGCTACTGAACGTTGATAGAAAAAACTCGTCCCAAAATCTCCTTGAGAAATGATTCGCCACAGCCATAGAAAATACTGTACGTGCCAAGGTTTATCTAAACCAAACTGCTCTTGGAGTTCCTGAATTCTTTCAGGAGAAATTTTGGGATTTTGTCGCAAATTATCTAAATAATCCCCTGGAGCCAATTGAATAATTAGAAAAGAAACTATCGATGCTAAAAGAATTGTCAGCAGCGCTTGCAATAGTCGTTTGACAATATAAAGAAACGTTTCGCTAGTTACTATCCTTAAAAACGAATCTTTACTTGATTCCCAAAAACTTTTTGATGTTGTTGCAGTCATAATAAAGGTCAAAGGTCAAAGGTTTAAGGTCAAAGGTTTAAGGTTTAAGGTTAAAGGTTTAAGGTCAAAGGTCAAAGGTTCCTAACAACTAACAACTAACAACTAACAACTAAGATTTAATATTCAATAAGAGTCACAATCGGTACATCTGGTAATTTCTTACGTCCTTGTAATTCTTGTAGCTCGATGATAAACCCAAATCCGACTAATTCACAGCCAATCTTGTTTAAAAGTTCCGCAGTTGCGGAAGCTGTTCCACCTGTGGCAATTAAATCATCAGCAATTAAAACTCGACTTCCCGGTTGTAAAGCATCCTGATGCACTTCCAGACAGTCCGTACCATACTCTAGTGCATATTCAATTGAATGAATCGACGCTGGTAATTTGCCTTTTTTACGAACGGGAATAAAACCCGCTCCTAAGTTGTAAGCCAAAGGTGCGCCGAAAATGAATCCTCGTGACTCCATCCCGATTACAAAATCTGCCGTCATTCCAGCGTCATTACATTTTTGTGTAAATAAATCAATAGTGTATCTTAATCCTTGGGCATCGCGCAGCAAAGTAGTAATATCTCGAAACAAAATTCCGGGTTTAGGAAAATCAGGAATGTCGCGAATCAACGATTTCAAATCCATAATATACAAAACTCATAATTGTCACAGTCGGGTGAGCTAAACAACATCTAGGTCAAGCAAAACTGACTACGTTACTCAATTTACTATATAAGCATAAAAGACTTGTCGCCCGGTTTCAGATATTTTGCTTTTAACGTTAAGTAAAATCAGTTATCAGTGAACAGTAAACAGTTATCAGTACCTACAAGTTGATCAAGGGGAATTTAAATTCAGGAATTAAGACCTAGGAATTTAACTGATAACTGGTAACTGATAACTGAGAACTTTGTTGATATTAACTGTAAAGTAGCCGTCATAAAGGTTTAGGCTATAGTGGAGCTAATATTCCATGTGTGGCGTTCAGTTATGCTGGCGAAGAATCGCTCTTGATTTCTCAGATGGTTCTTGGATGTCGATTATTGAGGAAAATATGGAATTTGTTGCGAACAAGGGGTTGTAATTGTACTACTATTTTCAGATAGGTGAATTAAAAATGCTTTAAAACTTGAATTTTCGGTATACGGAAAGCTTTGATATCAAAGAGTAATTAATGTATATATCAGGCAGTTGGATTACTATCCAGATGCCAACATATTTTTTCGCAGGCTACCATTGTTTAATCAATTTTACCGTTATTTTTAGGATAGCAGCCCTATAAGGAACTGATAAATGAATGTCTCCGCTCCTTTAACGCCGTTCAATAGTTCGGCGGAACAAGATTTACCGATGATTTTGGACACATTACCCGACCCTGCAATAGAAGGAAAGGGGTGTCCAAGACGAACCAGACAACAAATTGACCTGATTTTACTGGCAATTGAAGCTTTAGACCTTGGTGGCTCTGAAGCCATTTTGGCATTTGCTCAAGAGTTGGATTTGAAAGGAATTATCAAAGACCGAGTAAATTTATGGCGAATGCGTAGCACTAATCCTTTACGAAGAGCGAATATTCGTCGTCCTTTGACCATTATGGAAGCAAAAGCTTTGGTGGTTATTTCTTGCTATTTAGCTAGACGATTGACTGTTGTCATCCGTCAATTGCTAATGATAAATCAGCAGATGGCTGACAAACAGATTCCTTTAGAACAAAATTTACGATTGTCTAATTATTTAGAACGATTTCGAGCGCATTTTAGAAGCCGCATGAACAAGAGACGTTCTGGATTATTATCACTTAATTCTGACGAAAAATTAAACGAATTAGCTGTAAATCTATTAGCACAGTTACTTTTTTGTACGGGAACAGCCGGTATGCAGCGTTTCTGGATTAGTCTTTTTGATGGTGAAGTCGAATGAATATTCAACGTAAGTACAGTTTACCTAATTGCACCCTACTTTTAGAAGGTTTAAATGACGCTTCAAAAACAACACAGTTTCAAGAAATGCGTCCGGAACTGTCTATTTTAGTCAATGCCGAATGTACTTTATCTGGTTACACTCAACCCCTAGCGGGTGGTAGACAGTTTTTTGAAAGTTTAGTTAGAGCAGTCAGTGCCTATGCTCAAGAATTTTTGAGTAATGTTTCTAATCCCCAAGCACACAATTCCGAATCGGAATTAGTCCAGTTAGAAAGAATTAATCATAATCAACACCGATTGAGCGTGCATTCTGACATGGCTCAAGCTAATTTAAATAATGGTGGTAATGCTAAACAAACTATTGAAATTGATTTAAATTCAGTACAATTGTTCGATTTAGTCGAAGCGGTAGATCAATTTTTTGCTGATACTCAAACTTTACCTGAATTAACTTTAGAACTACAACCAGTTGCCAGAGGACATAGTGCTGTTCAAGGTGTTTTACTCGAACAAGCAGTACCCGCGACTTTTGGACTCGCCAGTTTAGCTGCTACTGCGATCGCGTTTAATTTAATGCCTGCACCAGAGTTTAAAACTCCATCTACTGAGCAAGAAAAGACTAACTCCACAACTGAAATTAAAAAAACTATTCAACCTACTCCCGAACCGAATAAACAACAAGGAAATACGACTCCTAAACCTAACCAATCGAATAGTCAACCCGGAGTTGTCAGAGATTTAGAAAAACTTGTTGGTTCGGCTCCTGAAATCAAGAATGCATCACGATTGCGTAAATTGAATACTCAAGTATACGAACAACTTAATCAAGCTTGGGAAAATCGTCAGTTGCAGTCCGATTTAGTTTATCGTCTGGGTGCGGCTGGTGATGGTGCCATTATTGGTTACAAAGCAATAGATGAAACAGCCAATACCGGCATTGAACAAACTCCCCTACCCAAATTACTTTATAATCCTGCTAACAGTGCTGCGATCGCCAATGAACCAATTGCTCAATTTCGGGCAGTTTTTAGAAAAACGGGAGTTTTGGAAGTTAGTCCTTGGATTGGATACATTAATAAGTCTGATAATCTGGGAACAAATATTACCGACAAAAATACCATTTCTAGTTTAAATCAAAAGCTATCAACTGCTATTCGTCAAAATTCTGGCGGTAATACTACTTATAATGAAGTATTAAAATATCGAGTAGCCGTTAAAAACAATGGCAGCATTGCCGACTATGAACCTTTGAATAAAGCAGCCTTTGACAACTTCCGACAAACGCCTATCCCCAAACTATTTCCCGGCGATAATACCAACAATGCAGCACAAAAAGAACAAGTAGCTCAGTTTCAAGTCGAATTCAAACCAGGTGGAGAAGTGGAAATTACACCTTGGCAGGGATATCGTTAATTGGGAATTGGTAATTGGTAATGGATAATGGGTAATGGGTAACCCTGAGCAATAAATTTATTACTTCTTACGAATTACATGGACAACTATGAAACATTATCCCCATTTTAATCACGGATTAAAAAGGATTACACGGATTTTTATCACCAATTACCAATCCCCAATTACCAATTACCCATTACCTCACAACTTTACCCATATAATTTCCCCATAATTGAGCCGCTTGAGCGCTACTACCTCTTGTGGGAGAATTGTTATCGTTTCCCAACCAAATGCCTGTAGTCAGTTGCCGACGAGGAATAAAACCAATAAACCATAAATCAACGTTTTTATCTGTAGTTCCGGTTTTTCCACCTTCTCCAAATCCGATCGAAGCACCTCGCCCCGTACCGCTTGTGATTACTTGACGCATTAAATTAATCATCGTGTCAGCAACCCCAGCTTTAAGCACTCTATTATTAGCTTCTCGATCTTGATTGAAAGAATAAATCACGCGACAGGTTGATAAGTCATCGCGATCGCTACATTCACTACTATCAAGAATTCGTTTGATCGCATGGGGACGATTCCATACACCCCGATTCCCAACAGCGGCGAAAGCTCCGGTCATTTCTAATACAGTTGTTTCACTTTGACCTAATACCAAACCAGGAACTGGATTAAGTTGCGATCGCACTCCCAATCTTTCGGCAGTTTTGACTACTTGATCCAAGCCAACATCGCGAGCAATTCGCAAAGCAATGGGGTTTTCTGAAAGAGCAAATCCAGTTTCAATAGTCAATGGAGCAGTACCGCTTCTACAAGGTTTATAAGTAAAACCCTGCCAAGTTATAGAATTACAACCATAACTTCTTCCTGTAGAAAATCCTTGTTCGATAGCAGCTGTATATGGAAAAATTTTAAAAGTGGAGCCTGGTTGTCTTTTTGCTTGATAAGCGCGATTAAACTGAGTGGCTTGATAATTACTACCACCAACCATGGCAATAATCGCACCCGTACTAGAATCAAGAGTAACCATAGCTCCTTGAGAAAACCCAAAATTGGCTCCACTAGTTTTAATATGGTTACTTAACGCAGCTTCAGCAGTCGCTTGAATTCTTGGATCTAACTGAGTTTCAATAATAAAATTTCCTTCAGATGCCAATTCTTTTCCCAAAATAAATTCCAGCTCGCTAAATACATAATCGTAAAAATAAGGAGCAATTCTGTTGGCTTGACGCTCGCAAACCTTCGAGCTAACTTCAAGGGGCGAACGTCTGGCACTATTGTACTCATCTTGCTTGAGTCCACCCATTTCCCGCATTCGTCTTAATACACGATTGCGATAGCCAATAATTCTATTCCTACTTTGAGTATCACCGCAAAAATTAAACCCATTGGGAGCTGGCAAAATTCCCACTAAAGTAGCAGACTCTGCTGCTGTCAATTCTTTAGCTGATTTTTCAAAATAATACCGTGCTGCATCTTCAAAGCCGGAAGTATTTACACCTAAGTAAACTCGGTTTAGATAACTTAATAAAATATCGTCTTTACTATAAAAAGTTTCTAGCTTCAACGATACAATAGCTTCTCGGACTTTGCGACCTAGAGAATCCTGTCTGCCCACATAATCTCGGAATAAACTACGAGCTACTTGCTGAGTAACCGTACTCGCACCTTGTTGCACATCACCGCTACGGGTATTGATAAATACGGCTCGTAAAATACCATAAGGGTCAACACCGAAGTGCCAATTAAAACGGCTATCTTCGGAAGCTACAATCGCTCCAGGTAAATAAGGACCAAAATCCGATAGTTTTTTCAAATCTACATGAGCAATAGTTCGGGGTTCTTGTAAGGGTGTTTCACCATCTCCAGCATAAACTACTACTGGACCTTGAGTGGCTTCGGGTAAAGGTCTCACAGAAAATTTGAGCCATTCGATACCAATTATCAAAGCAAACAACAGACTGACACCGGCTACTCCATAACCTGCCCAAGTCGCAGTTTTTACATAAAACGGTGGCGGATCTAAATATTGTAAACGTACCGAAGCTGCAAGCTCAGGTGGTCCTAATGTCAAAACATCACCATGACGCAATTCCAAAGATTCAATTCGACGCTTACCTCGATAAATGCCATTGGTTGATTTTTCATCTTTAATGACAAAAACCGACTTGCGTTGAGACGAATCTCGTGATAACGACAGATGGATTTGGCTGACAACCGGATTTCGGATGACTATATCGCAGGACTTGGAACTACGACCAATTGTATAGCGATCGCCAAGCAAAGGATACATTTGAGCCGTCGATGCCCCAGCTTCTTGTACCCAAAGTTCTGGTACCCTAGCATTCGGCTTGAGCGCCAGCTTGGAAAAATCAACCCGAGCTTGAATTGTCTGTACAGCTTGAGTCAGTTGACCAAGCAATGTCTGTGGCTTTTTCGGGGGTTGGGGAGAACTCATGGGCTATTCACACCACGGTTGTAATTTAATAATCGGGCAAAATGATGCCCTGTAAGGCTGTTATTTCACTATTCTACTCATAAGCATATATGAAGTTTGGTAATACGCAATTGTTCCACTACTTATATGATACAAATAATCTTGTTAGTAAAAATACTTATAAAACTATTTTTCCCCAATTAAATAACGGTTGTAATTGCTTGATACTCAATTACTTATTATTACTATTGAGTTAACAATATTAATTCAAATCGAGAAAAAATCAGTATATTTATCAATTTCTCTATTATAAACGATAAAAATTTGACATTTTCAATTGGTTAGATAGACAAAATTACAAATACACATCTTCATTTAGACAGATTTTATAAAGACATTTGTTTGATTTAATGGGCTGAGGTATTAATTTCGAGGAGTGGATAATTATGAAGAGCAAATTTGTAACCCTTATCGGTACAGCTCTGACTCTAGCATTAAGTAGCACTGTTGCGGTTGCTCAATCGAATAAATTCCCTGAGCGAAACCTTCCAAGTGGTGAAGCAACTACAGAAACTTCAGAACCTTCTGCTGATGGTTCTAATATGGTTGCAGCTGCTGAAGAAAAGCTTTCACCGGATGCAATGGAAATTTTATGTGTCCGTTTCCCATTGAATTCTCGTTGTGAAGGTAAAGCGGAAGCTACAACATCTCCAGAGAACACAAATACAGAAGAAATTACTCCCCCAGATAATACTATTGAGACTACACCAGGCGCTCCTCTTCCTGGTAACACTCCAGAAGGAGAAGCAATTCCGAGTGAAGATGCTCCCACTAATATTACTCCAATGCCTGGTGGTGTAACTCCTGAAGCCGCGCCGAGTGAAGATGCTCCCACTAATATTACTCCAATGCCTGGTGGTGTAACTCCTGAAGCAACTCCGAGTGAAGATGCTCCCACTAATATG
>JBHJOU010000418.1:0-2932 GCA_050329355.1 Rivularia sp. (in: cyanobacteria) | reverse complement strand
TTTAACCTTTAAAAGTTGTGCGAAATGTTAATAAAGTAATCAAAAGTTATTGTATCACTCCAAAAAATCCCAAAATACCAGAGACTGAGAAAATAGCAGTCAATATTAATTCCAGTCTTTACCGTGAAGATTTCTACAAATTACTCAACAGCAACTGAATCTCGTAAAGCTGACCACATTCGCATCTGTCTAGAGGAAGATGTTCAATGTCGTCAAACCACATCTGGGTTAGAACAATATCATTTTGACCATTGTTGTCTACCGGAAATTAACCGGGATGAAATTGATATTAGTACTACCTTTTTAGGAAAAGTGATCAACGCCCCGTTGTTGATTTCTTCGATGACTGGGGGAACCCAAGAAGCAAAGACTATCAATTGTCGTTTGGCAAAAGTTGCTCAACATTACCGATTAGCTATGGGTGTCGGCTCTCAACGAGTAGCGGTAGAGAATCCGCAGGTTTCCGATACTTTTGCTGTTCGCAAATATGCTCCCGATATTTTATTGTTTGCTAATTTGGGTGCGATTCAACTCAATTACAATTACGGTTTGGATGAATGTCTGCGAGTCGTTGATATTTTGGAAGCGGATGCATTGATTTTGCATCTCAATCCTTTACAAGAATGCATTCAGCCCAAGGGAGATACTAATTTTCGGGGAATTATTGACAAAATTTCAAATTTATGCTCAAAGCTACCAGTGCCGGTAATCGTTAAAGAAGTCGGGAATGGAATCTCGGCTAAAATGGCTGAAAAGTTGATTAGTGCTGGAGTTGCAGCGATTGACGTGGCTGGTGCGGGGGGAACTTCTTGGGCTTTAGTAGAAAGTGAACGTGCTGATAATGTTCTACAGCGACGTTTGGGTAGGACTTTTGCTGATTGGGGGGTACCGACAGCAGAATGCATTAGGGGGGTTCGTCAAGTTGCACCGGATGTACCTCTGATTGCTTCGGGAGGTTTGCGTGATGGTGTAGATGTTGCAAAGGCGATTGCTTTGGGGGCGGATATCGCAGGGTTAGCAATGCCGTTTTTACAAGCTGCGACATCATCGGAAGCTACCCTTTACGATTTAGCAAAAGTGTTAATTGCTGAAATTAGCACCGTACTATTCTGTACTGGTAACGCTACACTAGAACAGCTAAAACATTCTGACAGTTTACAAAAAGCACATGGTTAATTTTATTTCTTAATTATTGAGCATTTTTTTCAGTGTTAGTAACAATGTTTTTAGGGGATATTAGAAATAGATCAAAACTGAAGTGAAACCCAAAGGATAAATAGATTTTGGTTGATAGTTGTGCTTTAGCAGTAAAGCGCAACTACTAACTAAATAAGTAGAATAAGAGTAAATATTATGAATATATGAATAAAACTGAGGATAAGAGGAATAATATGGGTAGTTTTATCAAGCAAACTTTTGCGAGCTTAATTGGCAGTTTGTTAGGATTATTTGTTTTTGTTGGTTTGAGTGGCACGGGATTGATTTTACTACTTGTTGCTGCTGCTTCCACGGATTCGGGACCGAAAGTCAAAGATTCTTCGATGTTGGTGTTTGATTTATCAACCCAAATTACTGATGCGGAGCCAGATTCGGGTTTAATTTTGCAGCAAGCGCTATCAGGTAATTTTCAAAAACAAATGACGCTTCGTTCAGTTTTGGATGCTTTGGAAAAAGCCCGTACTGATGAAAGAATTGTTGGTGTTTATTTAGATGCTAGAGATACTTCCGGAAGTGGAAGTACTGGTTTTGCAACTCTCAAAGAAATTCGCCAAGCATTAACACAATTTCGCGATACGGGTAAAAAAGTTGTCGCTTACGGTGTGGGATGGGGTGAAAAAGAATATTATCTCAGTTCGGTAGCGGATACTGTTGTGGTTAATCCTTTTGGAGGAATGGAAATTAACGGTTTGAGTTCGCAACCAATGTTTTTGGCTGGAGCTTTGGAAAAGTTTGGTGTGGGAGTGCAAATTGTTCGGGTAGGGAAGTTTAAAGGTGCTGTTGAACCGCTGATTTTAAAACAATTGAGTCCGGAAAATCGTGAACAAATTCAGAAGTTACTTGATGATTTATGGGGTGAATGGCGTGGTACTGTAGGTAAAAGTCGTAAAATGACTCCGCAACAATTGCAAGTAATTGCTGATAGTAAAGGTCTTTTAGAACCCTCGGAAGCAAAAGCCAACCGTTTGGTAGATCAGGTTGCCTATTATGACGAAGTAGTTACCGAACTTAAAGAGTTAACCAAGACTGATAGTAAAGAAAAGTCTTTTACACAAATTGATTTAAAGGAATACGCTCAAATTGCCAATGTAGGTCAAAATAAAAACTCCCAAAATAAAATTGCTGTAGTTTATGCTGAAGGCGGTATTGTTGATGGTGATGGGCAGACTCAAGAAGTGGGAGGAACCCGTTTTGCGAATATTTTCCACCGTATTCGTCAAGATAAAGATGTGAAAGCGGTGGTTTTACGGATAAATTCTCCCGGTGGTAGCGCTACTGCATCGGAGATAATTCAACGAGAAATTCGCTTGACTCGTGATGTCAAACCAGTTGTAGTATCAATGGGAGATATTGCAGCATCCGGTGGTTATTGGATTGCTGTGGATTCCAACCGCATTTTTGCCGAACCTAATACAATTACGGGTTCTATCGGTGTATTTGGCACTATACCTAATTTTCAAAAGTTAGCCAATGACAACGGTATTACCTGGGATACTGTGAAAACCGGACGTTATGCCGACATCGGAACAGTAACTCGTCCCCAATCTGAGGAAGAATTAGCGATTTTTCAACGTAGTGTCAACCGTGTTTATAATGTATTCTTAGATAAAGTAGCCAAAGGTAGAAATTTACCCCAAGCAAAAGTAGCAGAAATTGCTCAAGGAAGAGTTTGGTCTGGTAAAGCAGCAAAAGACATTGGTTTAGTTGATGAAAT
>JBHJOU010000318.1:0-3723 GCA_050329355.1 Rivularia sp. (in: cyanobacteria) | reverse complement strand
GAAGGAGTCAAAATTAATTTTGTTGGTGATTTATCAGAATTACCAAAATCATTGCAAAATGAAATACACCGTTCAATGTTAGAAACATCAAATAATCAAGATATTCAGTTTAATGTTGCAGTAAATTACGGTAGTCGGAAAGAAATTGTTAATGCTTGCCGTCAAATAGCAGAACTAGTTGAAAAAGGAGAAATTAAGCTAGAAGATATCAATGAAAATTTAATAGAACAGAATTTATATACAGCAGATATTCCCGCACCAGATTTACTTATTCGTACCAGCGGAGAGAAGCGATTGAGTAACTTTCTTTTATGGCAAATGGCTTATACAGAAATGTATTTTACTGATATTTTATGGCCCGATTTTGACCAAGCAGCATTCCAAAATGCATTATTAAGTTATCAAAATCGAGAACGACGTTTTGGTAAAATAAAAGCTGTGTTATCAGCTTAATGTTTTAGTAGCTCAAATTATTATAAATTATATAGCAATCCTAAATCATGAGAATTTAGATCCCCGACTTCTTCAAGAAGTCGGAGATATGAACACTCTGATTTCGATACATACAAATAGGATTGCTATATTAGGACTTAGCAAAAAGGTACAATTATTATTGTAGGGTGTGTGACGCTTCAATAAATTTTGTCTGGTTTTTTTGATCTGCTAAGTTACCCGCAAATTATCATGTTGGGTTAGGGCAGAATTAAATATTCTACATTTTTTTTCATGTTTAGTGTCTGCCTAACCCAACCTACTATTACTACTATTACTACTATTACTTGAAAATTAAATCCAACCTTTGCTGCGATTCCTGCAAAGCTGCTTTCGGATTACTTTTACCTAATAAAACTGCTTCCATAGCTCTACCAATGCTTTCTGAAACTCTACTATAACCTGTAAAAACCGGACGACTCCGCCCATATTGGGCTTGTTCTAAAAAGACTTTTGCTGTTTTTTGTTTTTCAATATAAGCTTGATATTTTTGACTTTGACGCGACTTTAAATTTGTTGGTAAATAACCAGTTCCTAACGCCCATTCTGTTTGAAATTCTTGACTTAATACATATTCCATAAATTCAAAAGCGGCTTTTTCTCTTTCGGGTGTAGTTTTAAATAAAAACAGATTTTCGCCGCCAATACTAGTAGCTTGATTTTGATTTTTGGGAATAGGAAATACGCCAAAATCACCATTTTTAATATCATTATTAATATAAGTCAAAGTCCAAGGTCCAGTTACCTGCATTGCGACTTTACCAGCAACAAAAGCATCAGTTTCAAATCCTCTTTCCGGTGCAGATAATATTGCAGAACCATCTTTAACTAAATCTTGCCATAATTGTAAAGCGGATATTGCCCCTTGATTATTTACTAAATCCACCTTTGCGGCTTCCATAGCTAATTCACCACCACCACTCCACATAAACGGTAGCCATATAAATACGCTAAATTCTCCTTTACCTAAAGGTAAAAATATACCGTGTTGATCAATTTTATTATCTCCATTGGTATCACGAGTTAACTTTTTGGCTACTTGACGAAACTCTTCCCAAGTGCTGGGTAATTCCTGAATTCCCGCAGCTTTAAACAAACTCGGACGATAAAAAATTCCCACATTATTAGTTGCAAAAGGTACTGACCAAATTTGATTTTGATACTTCATTGAATCAAATAAAACGGGGTCAATTTCATCTTTCACCGGGGATTGATTGAGCATTTCATCTAATGGTGCTAAAGCATCTAATTCTATTAATTGTCCCGCAATTGTCGGATTAAACCATAATAAATCTGGTGGTGCATTTCCCACTACAGCCGCCAAAATCTTCGGCATTTGTTGATCTGGTTGTCCTACATACAGCGACTCTACCTGAATATACGGATGATTTTGATTAAATTTATCTACTAATTTTTGCAATACATCTCGATTCGATGGTGGATTTACTCCTTGCCATAAGGTAATATGTGTTACATTATTTTGTTGGGAAATAGAAGAAGTTTGGCATCCCGTAATCAAGAAAATAGCAACTATTAATAGAATGAATAATTTTTTATAAGCCATATTTTTTGAGTACATTAAATTCATTATTCCGTTATTTTAAGGACTAAAGTCCCGACTACCAACAAAAAATTAAAATTAAAATTAAAATTAAAATTTTGTGTTTGTACAAAGCTCTAGGTAAGATGCTTTGCTAAAGTAAATTTTAGAGAAAAAATAAATATATTCTAGTTATTCGAGTTATTTAATCGATTTTATAGGTTGGGATTATGGCAGGACACAGTAAATGGGCAAATATTAAGCGTCAGAAAGCCCGTGTAGACGCAAAGAGAGGTAAAACTTTTACTCAGCTATCTCGTGCAATTATTGTCGCAGCTAGAAATGGTGTACCAGATCCTAATGGTAACTTTCAACTCCGCACTGCAATTGAAAAAGCCAAAGCAGCAGGTATTCCTAACGATAATATCGAACGGGCGATCGCCAAGGGTGCGGGTACATTTACGGATGATGAGGCAGCGTTTGAGGAGATACGTTACGAGGGTTACGGACCAGGTGGTGTAGCAATTTTGATTGAAGCTTTGACAGATAATCGCAATCGTACAGCAGCCGATTTACGAGCTGCTTTTAGCAAAAATGGCGGTAATCTTGGAGAAACTGGTTGCGTTAGCTGGATGTTCAATCAAAAAGGTGTTTGTATTATTCAAAATGTCACCAACGAAGAAAAACTCCTCGAAGCTTCTTTAGAAGGCGGTGCAGAATTTTACGAAATGACTGACGATGATATGGCTGAAGTTTTAGCAGAAGTCACAGATTTAGAAAAACTCAATCAAACACTCAAAGAAAAAGACTTTGATGTTACAGATGTCGAGTTGCGTTGGATTCCCAGCAATAACGTAGATGTCACCGACTCCGAACAAGCGCGGATGCTGATTAAGTTAATTGATACGCTTGAATCTTTAGACGATGTGCAAAATGTTACGGCTAACTTTGATATGGCTGAGGATTTAATGGCTGCAAGCTTTCATTAAAGGTTAAAGGTCAGAGGTTAAAGGTCAAAGGTTAGGAGTTAGGGATTTTTTTCGGATAGATATTTGATCAAAATTCTGGTAGGTGAGATTATTCTCCCCATCCCCCCATCTCCCCATCTCCCCATCTCCCCTTGCCTAAATCCTTCAAAATACGTCACAATATATGAAAATGCTGTGATTAATCTTAACAATGGCGCAAGCGCAGCTTCCTACAACTATTTCACCTTCCCAATCCCTTGCCGAAAAACGAGGGTATGATTACGATTTGGTAATTGTCGGTGGCGGAATTATCGGCTTAACTCTAGCCGCTGCCTTAAATAATTCCGGGCTAAAAATACTTTTAATTGAAGCAAAAGTCCAATCTGCTTCGGTAGTTAAGGGACAAGCCTATGCAATACATATGCTATCGGCGTTAATTTATCAAGGAATTGGGATTTGGGACAAGATATTACCCCAAATCGAAACTTACAACCGTGTGCGTCTTTCTGATGCCGATTATCCGGCTGTGGTAGAATTTAATACTTCGGATATCGGTAGTCAAGATTTAGGTTATGTAGCCGAACATCAAGCACTGTTGTATCCCTTGCAAGAATTTGTCAAAGCTAGTCCGAATATCACTTATTTATGTCCAGCTTCCGTAGTAAATACAGAGTACCTGGAAAAAGTAGCGACGGTAGAAGTTAAAGTCGCAGGAGAAATTTG